>NZ_JBFABB010000088.1:0-30533 GCF_040640035.1 Micromonospora sp. NPDC023633
CGTACGACCTTTTCCGAGACGGAGGTCAGGCGCAGGGCTCGCACCGCCTCTGGTACCTCGGGGCGCGGCTTGCGGCAGCTGTCCGTCGGTAGTCCTGGGCGGATCCATCGGCCTTGCGCGTCGAGTAACAGCAGGTTCGGCACCCAGGGCATCTCCAGGGTGCAGGCTTCGACGGTGGTCGTGTCATCGGGTAGGCGCAGTGCGGCAAGAAGCGCCGTCACGTCGGTGGCTCGGCCCTCGGTGAGGACCAGATCCTCACCGCGGTCGGCGCGTCGTTTCGGCTCGAGCTGGCAGTGAATCGCGGCCGCCACCGTGAAGTCGGTGCCCAGGCGGGGCAGGGCGAGGGCGTCGGGCGGGCGTCCGTCGTCTGCTACCGGGGCGTCGACCGCGCAGGAGGTCCACGCGGATCGGATCGTCGGCTTGCCGGTTACCGCAGCGGACCGCGGCGCCACCCGCCCATCGGTGGGTGCCTCGGTCGCCGTGGGCGCACCCGCACATGCGGCCAGTCCGGCCAGGGTCATCACCGCGACGAACCCTCTGACGACTACTCGCATATCGCTCCTTGACGTCCGAATACACGCAATCCGTGCACCTCTGAGACGATGTCGCCCGCGATGCGGTTCCCGGTCAGCTCCCCGGGCCTTGCTTGAGTGGCGGCGAAGCGGTCGGTCGCCGTCGTCGTGATCTCTTCGGCGCACCCGAAGGCGTCAGTGACCGTCGCGCACCGCACATCCAGTGCCGAAGAACAGGTGCGGATCCCACGATCGGGAGCTGGCACTTCGAGGCCGGGCGGCCGCCGACCCGTCTGACTGCGACAAGTCCGGGCCTTCGGAAGCGGATGCTACGGGTTCGCCTGCACGTGTGGCACGGCACAGGGTCAACGGACCAAGCGAGCGAACCTCCGCAGCTCCTCGGTAAGAATTTCTGGTTGTTCAAACGCGGCGAAATGGCCACCACGGGGGACCGTGTTGAAGTAGATGAGCTTGGACTTGTAGACGCGTTCGGCCCAGATTCTCGGAGTTGGGATGATCTCGCGGGGAAAGACCGTGAATCCGACCGGGACCTTGAAGTCGTCGGCTGTGCCAGCGGCCCGCGCGTCCTCCCAATAGATTCGCGCCGAGGAGGCTGCAGTGCCGGGCAGCCAGTACAGCATGATGTCGTCGAGCATCCGGTCGACGCCGAGGACCCGTTCGGGATTGCCGTCGCTGTCGGTCCACTCCATGAACTTCTCGTAGATCCACGCCGCCTGCCCCACCGGGGAGTCGGTCAACGCATACCCCAGTGTCTGGGGGCGCGTGGACTGCTCGTAGATGAAGCCGGCGCCGTCGTTGAAGAACCGCTGCAGCTTGTCCAGCGCCTCCTGCTCCGGCGCCGTGGGCGGGTCGCTGACCGGGGGCTGGAATACGGGGAAGAAGTTGAGGTGGATCCCTGCGAGTCCGGCGGGCCCGAGCTTGGCGAGTTCGTGCGTCACGGAGCCGCCCAGGTCACCGCCCTGAGCGAGCCAGCGACGGTAGCCGAGACGGGACATGAGCTCGGCCCAGGCTCCCGCGATGCGCTGGATGTTCCACCCGGACGTGGCCGGCTTGTCGGAGAATCCGAAGCCCGGTAGGGACGGCACCACGACATGGAACGCGTCCGCGGCGCTTCCGCCGAACGCCGTGGGATCGGTCAACGGCCCGATCACGTCGAGGAACTCCACCACCGACCCCGGCCAGCCATGGGTCAACAACACCGGTACGGCGTTGGCGTGCCGGGAACGTACGTGCAGAAAATGGATTCCCATCCCGTCGATCTGGGTGCGGAACTGGCCGAACCCGTTCAGCCGCGCCTCGACCTGACGCCAGTCATACCGCGTCTGCCAGTGCTCGACCAGGTCGCGTACCCGCTCCAGCGGCACGCCCTGCGACCCGTCGGGAACGGTTTCCCGCTCCGGCAACCGGGCCGCTGCCAACCGCCGCTGCAGATCGCGCAGCGTGGCGTCCGACACCGACAGCCGGAACGGTGTCACGTCCGTTGTGGCCGCCGGCAACGTTACCCCGGGCTCGGCAAACGCCGGCGATGTCCTTGTTACCGCCAACCCGAGCGGGCCTGCGACGGCGCCGACCGTGACGGCCGCCCGCAGGGCCCCGCGACGAGTCAGGCCACAAGTGTCTTTGTTCCGCACGATTCCTGCCTCCCTGGTCCGAATGATCGACGACAATCGACGCTTGCGGTGGTGGTCGTGATGAACGCCCAGTTGCGATTCAACCGGGCACCGTAGCGCGTCGAATGCGTGCGTCCGCTCACCGTCGCAGGCCTCCTGGGAGGTCACCAACGATTCGATGGCGCTGGAATCCAGCGTCGCCGTCGGTACCTCACGCGGGATCCGGATAGCCCCGCTCGAACCCCGAACCACTAGCCCCGAGCAGTCCGCTGGCCAGCGGCGTGTGCCGGTACAACACCCGGCGCCCGGAACGCCACGACGTCACCAAGCCATTGCGGCGCAGCACCGACAGATGGAAGCTGACCGACGGCGCGCTTTGACCGAGCTCACGGGCGAGGTCGGTGGTCGACTTCGGCAGCGCCAGACAGCTGAGGATCGCCGCGCGGCTGTGACCCAGCAGCGCACCCAGCGCGTCGTCGGCATCTCGGGAGTCGCCTCCCCACAACGTGCCGACGCCTCGGGAGGCATAGATGAGGCTCGCGGGTCGATCGGGGCCCTTGTCCACCATCAGGTTCGGCCACACGAACACCGACGGCACCAGCACGAGCCCGTCACCGGCCAGGTCATGGTCCACCGAGTGCCGGGGTTTGTCGATTCGCAGGATCTCACCCCGCACGCTGACCTCCGGGTGCAAGCTCGACAACAGCGCATCGACACCACCGCCGGTTAGCCGGCCAGCCCGATACGCGACGTCATCCTCCAGCACCGCGCGCAGCTCCCGCCAATGCGGCTCGATCGCCACCGACCAGTACCGCCACAGCGCGTCGGCCAACCGCCGAGCACCAGCCACCCCTTCGGCAGCCAACGCCCGCGCCGGCGCCGGCATCGGCTCCCGACGCCACACCGCCGCCAGGTCGGCACGGATTCCCGCCACGGGCGACTCGGCAACCAACCGCAGCTGGTCGTCGATGGTGCCGGCGTCGGTGGCCGCCACGAACAGGAAATCCGCCACGTACGCGCTCGCAGGCACCACCGCGCCCAGCAGCTCCATGTCCACACCACGCAGGCCGGGCCGCGTCGCCTCCAACCAGCTCTGGTGCAGCGGCGACACCCGCCCCGACGACAACTGGTACAGGCTCTCAATCACCTCTGCGAGAGGCGAGAACGCAAACCGCGTCCTCGCCACATCAGCCAGACCCATCCGGAGCCGGATCACCCCGCCATCCTAGGTTCACTGACGCTGAACCTTCGCCCTTGACCCTCGAGGTCAGGCCGACACCTGCCCCACGAGCCCCTCCCCGGCTCGAATGGTCGGAGTGTCAAATTTTCGGCTCTGGCACGAAGAAGCGTGGTGTGGTGGTTTGGGTTCGTGGGTCGTGATATTGCAGGGTGGGGTCGGCGTGTCTCGGACCGGATCAAGATGGTGTGTCCCGACCTGTCCTCCACAGTGGTTGATCAGGTAGTTAATCAGTCAGGTGGTGTCACCCAGGCCCGGACGATGGCGGAAGCGGCGGCCTGCCCGGAGTGCGGGCAGCGCGACCAGCTGACAACAAAAGTGTGGGACCGCGTGGTAGGACGAGGCCATGTATCTCGTTTGCTTGTCGCACGCCGGCCCGCATTGGGATCTTGCGAGGCCGATGGAAGATCAGACCGGCTGGCTCGCGCACGCGTCGTACATGGACCTGCTGGTCGACGAAGGGATCGTCGTTCTGGGCGGTCCGCTCGACGACGTACGCGTGGTGCTGGCTATGGAGGCGGAGTCCGAGGAGGCCGTTCGGGCGGTACTCGGCCGGGATCCGTGGAGCGGCACCCACCTGCGGGTCGACAGGATCGACCCGTGGACGATCCGCCTGGACGGCCGCCATACCAGGGCCGACCGGTCGAACATCGGTTCGTAGCTGTGAACCGCGCACGGCCCCGTGAACGCCGACCGCGTGGGCGAGGCCGAGCAAGCTAAGAGCGACCGGCAGTAGGGCGTGAGTTCGGTCAGAAGATCAGACCAGGGCAGCAAGCGGGCACAGGCATCAACGATCATGTGAGTTCTCTACGCTCAGTGATCGACAAGGATGTCCCATGCCCGCGATCCCATCATCGCTGCTGGAGCCCGTGTGGGTCCAGTTCGACGGGCTGCTGCCCGAGCGGCCGGAGTTCGACCCGACTCACTCGCTGGGCTGTCACCGGCGGCGGGTGCCCGACCGGGTCGTGTTCGCTCATGTCGTTGACGCCCTGGTCCACGGCTGCGGATACCGCCGCATGTGCACGCGCTGTACGGATTCACGCGCTACGCCAGACGAAGTCGTCGACCGCACCGGGGGGCTGTCCCCGGCCGAGCGGGCCGCCCGCCTCGGCGTCGAATCGTTGACCAGGCTCGCAGCTCTTCACTTGTGACCATCCGACTTGGACACTCAGATGATCAGCGATGAGCTGCGATCCCCTCACCTCCAGGTCACCGCCAGCCACGACCCCCGCTCAGGTTCGAAGAGCCGGTATTGCCGTGCGGTTCGACCGCAAGACATGCGCCGTGCGGTCAAGGCCAAGTGCACCACCGCCACCTCCACCGGCCGGCAGCTGACGACCCGCCGGCTTCCTCTACCTGCGGATCCGGGTCAGAGCGCGTCAACGCGACCGACGAGGTTGACCTTGACGCCAATACGGTCGAACATCGCGGCCTTGGCGACGAGCGCCTTATCGGCGGTCTCGGCGTCGGGGGCGTAGACGAGCTGAACGTGGTTCGCCTTGTGGCGAGCCATGAACTGGTCGCGGCTGATGTCGTGCAGCACGACGTGCGCGATCGGCCATTCGGGGTTCGTGGCATCCTTGCGCCGCTGCGTCTCCTCGGCGGGCAGCTCGATCACGCTGCCCCGAAAGATGTCGGCCTGCAGGATGCCGTCGGCGATGAAGACACGCGAGAGCACGACCTCGCCAGGCTTCGATACGCCGTTGATGGTCGAACCGCCGGCGGGAAAGAACACCGGGCCCTGGCGCCAGCCCTCAGCCTTGTCCCACCCGCCCAGGTGCGAGCCGGGAACCGAGCCGGAAATCTCGTATACCCACACGAACCGGCCGTCGTAGTCCTCGCCCCAGCGCACGTCGTGCAGCGTGTTGTCGGGGACGAGGCCCATCGCCGTCCACACCCGGTCGGTGACGAGCGCATCCACCGCGACGCCCTCGTCCGCTTCGTTGAAGTGCGGGAACGCGCGGCCCGCGAACAGCTCACGCGAACCGTCGCGCGAGAACACCGGCGGGCGCTCTGTCGAGTTCAGGATGCCCTCGGCGAGATCGGAGGCCGGCACGAGGTCTTTGAGTCCCTGCTGGTACTGGATCCCGACGGCGTCGAGACCGAAGTCGTCGGCGATACGCAGCGCCGCGATGTACATCTTCAGCTGCGACCGCACCTGCGCCTCGGTGAGCTCGGTGGCCTCGTCGGTGCCGAACCGGAAGGTCATGCCGTTGCCTGTCAGCCAGTCGCGGGCGGCGTCGGCCTCGGCGTCCGCTACCGTCAGCATCTCGGCGTACAGCGCCGACTGCGACAGGCGCTCCTTGTAGATGCCAAGCTTGTTGAGCAGCTCGTCGTCGAAGATCGCGTTGTACATGCCCATGCAGCCCTCGTCGAACACGCCGATGATGGCCTTGTCGGCGAGCAGCTGGTCGCCGAGGGCGCGGCCGAGTTCAACCTCTGGCGTGTCGGGCAGGGCGGGAAGCGGCCGCACGTGCGAGTCGTCGTGGGTGATGCGCCCGGATTCGGTCCACTCCTTGAGCCCATGCCTGAACCAGTCGTCCCTGAAGTCGACCGACCAGATCGTGGAGTACTCCTTGCCCATTTTGGTCAAGCCGGCGTTGAGCCCGAGGAGACCGACCAGGCCCGGCCAGTCCCCCGCGAAGTTCGCGACCGTGAGGATCGGGCCTTCGTGGGTACGGAGCCCCGCGAGCACGTGGTGCGAGTACTGCCACACGGCCTCGGCGACGATGAGCGGGGCATCCGTCGGGATGTTCTTGAAGACCTCCAGCCCCATGCGCTGGCTCGAGATGAACCCGTGCCCCGTCTCAGGGTCGACCTCGTTGGCGCGGACGACGCTCCACCCGAGCTCCGCGAAAGCCGCCGTCACGTCGGCCTCCATTTGCGCCTGCGTTGGCCAACCGGCCCTGTTGGCCGACTCGCGGAGGTCGCCGCTCGCGATGAGATAGGCGGTTTTCGGTGCGGCGACGGGCCGCAACGTCTTCGTGGGCATCGTGTAGGTGCTCATGCAGGGGTTCCTTCCGAACGTTGCAGGGCGGCGAGGCCGTGCGCGACTTCCTTGCTGCCCCGATAGAGGTCGAGGTACAGGTCGAACATGCGGTCATAGATCGCGGCGCGGTCCGCGTGCGGCTCGACGACCGTCTCGACGGGGTTCCAGTCGTCGATGCGGGGAGCCGCACCATCCGGAGCGACCGCTCCCGCGGCGAGGAACGCGGCACCGTAGCTGGCGCCGATCGTGATTCGGGGCACCTCCTGGACGAGGCCCGTCACATCCGACACAACCCGCAACCACAGCGATCCCTGGGTTCCGCCACCCACCGCGACGATGCGACGGATATCGGCGCCGGCGGCCCGCATCGTCTCCACGTTGTGGCGAACACCCAGCGCGGTCGCCTCGAGCGCGGCCCGGTACAGGTCGCCACGGCTGTGCGTGACGGTCAGTCCCGCGATGACGCCTCGCGCCTCCGGATCGAGGATCGGCGTGCGTTCACCGGCGAAGTACGGGAGCATCAACAGCCCGCGGGCGCCCGGACCGGATTCCTCGGCCTCGGCGAGGAGCGTGGGGTAGTCGGCGTTCGACAGCTGCTTCAGCCAGGCCGTCAGCGCACCCGACGTCGCAAGACCTCCGGCGAGGTTGCGCGTACCGGGGAATGCGCCGACGGTCGTCCACATTGAGGGCGTGCGCAAGGTCGTGGTGCCGGTGGCGACGAGGAACATCGTCGTGCCGTACATCAACATGAGGTCGCCCGGCCGGTGCGCCCCCGCGCTCACCGCCTCGGTCCAAGCGTCGATCGTGCCGACGATCACGGGCGTGCCCTCAGGGATGCCGGTGGCGCTGGCCGCGTCGGCCGTCACCGTCCCGGCGATCTCGTTGGCCCAACGCAGCGGCGGGGCCTCGATTCCCGGCGCGTACCGCTGCCACCACGGTTCGTGCCAACGCTCGGTCTCGACGTCGTACAGCGGAGAGACCTGGCTGGCCGACTGATGATCGAGCAGGTACGACCCGGTGAGCTGAAAGGCAAGCCAGCTCGCGGGCATGAACAGCCGCCGAGCGCGGCTGTACACCTCGGGCTCCTCGTCGGCGATCCACGCGATCTTCGGCCCGCCGGCCTGGGTGGTCAGCGCGGATCCTCCGATGCGAATGACCTCGTCGGCACCGAGCTCGCGGGTGAGCCGTTCGATCTGAGCAGTCGCACGGGTGTCGACGCCATAGAGGATGGCTGGCCGCACCGGCTCGCCCTGCTCGTCGACGAGCAGCACACATGGACCCATGCCGCTCACGCCCACGCCTGCCACGCAGATGTCGTGCACAGACGCCTCGGCGACGAGGCGGCGGCTGAGTTCGACGAACTCCGCCCACCAGACATGCGCGTCCATCTCGACCCATCCGCTACGTGGGCGCTCGACGTCGTGCGCGACGGTGGCCGACGCGATGATCTGCCCACGCTCGTCGACGAGGACGCCCTTGCTGCTCGATGTGCCGATGTCGACGCCGAGGGTGCAGCGCTTCACGAGACCAACTCCGTCGCGTCGCGTCCGAACCGCGCACGCTGCAGATCGCCGCGCAGCACCACCGTGCGGGCCGGATCGGTGTTCCCCTCGATGCGCTCCAGGAGCATGCGCGCTGCGGTGACGCCCATATGCCGCGCCGGCAGCCGGACGACGGTGACGACATCGGGAGTGAGCGTGGTGAACGGTAGCGAACCGACGACGGCGACGCCGATGTCGGGAGGTGTCAGGCCGCGTTCGGTGAGAACCTGCAGCGCGCCGACACCAAGGAGGTTGTTCGCCGCGACGACGGCATCAGGCCGCAGCCACGGGTTGTCGAGCAGCTGAGCGGCAGCCTCTCGCCCACCCGCGACTCTGAAGCTGGAGTACAGCAGCAGCCCGGTGAGATCGACATCGACGCGAGCGCTCATCGCGTCACGCCACCCCTTCGCCCGCTCGACCGCGGTCTCGACGTTGTCGGGACCGGTCATGCAGGCGATGCGGCGGTAGCCGGCATCGAGAAGCGCCTCCGTCGCGAGGCGGCCCGCTGTCCGGTTGTCCATCACCACACTGTCCACGTCGTAGCCCGAGCGACGGTCGACCGCAACGACCGGTCGACCATCGGCGATAACGTCATCGAGATCGGTGTGGTCTGCCGCGGCCGCGATGATGACGCCGGCCATGCTGCCGGCCACCGCGATACGCAGGTAGGAGTTCTCCTTCTCCGTGCGGGCGTCCGAGTTGCACAGCACGACCGAGTAACCGGCCTCCTGCGCGACGTCCTCCACTCCGCGTGCCATCTCCGTGAAGTAGGGGTTCTCAATGTCCGGGATGATCAGCGCGATCACCTCCGTGCTCTGCGTGCGCAGGGTCCGCGCGGCACGGTTCGGCGTGAACCGCAGCCTGCCAGCCGCCTCGCGAACCGCCTGCGCCTTCTCTTCTGAGACGACGGCTCCGTTGAAGACACGTGAGACCGTCGCCGGCGAGACGCCGGCAAGCCTCGCGACCTCATAGATGGTGGCCATCAGTGCCTCTCTGCCCGGAGTACGCCGGGACGGATGGTGGACGTGAACGGATGTGTGCCGCGCCTGAGGTTTCTGCTCCAACACCCCTGTCGAGCGATCAGACCGACGCATCCTCCGTCGACGTGCTGCGCACGTTCTCTCGAAGTCTCTCCCACACGACGTCCAGTCGACGTCGGGCGTCGTCGTCCAGCCCCGGCAGCGGCCGTCGGCAGGCGCCCAGCGGTGTCGATCGCTTGGCTGCGAGGTACTTCGCAGCCGCGAACACCCCCTCCTCGACGAGCGCCTGGACCGTGTCGTTGATCCGGATCTGCACGGTGCGCGCCCCATCGACGTCACCGCGAGCGTGGCGGGCCCTCAGCGACCGGAACAGCTCGATCTGCAGTCCGACCGTCGTCCCGATCGCTCCCCTCGCGCCGATGGAGAGAGCCGGCAGATACAGCTCGTCGAAGCCGTTGATGAGCGTCAGGTGGGGATACCGTTGAATCAGCCGCTCCGCACCGTAGAGGTTCTGCGACGTGTGCTTGATCCCCACCACCTGGGGCAGCTCGAGGAGCCCTTCAAATCCGCCGTCTGAGATGTCGCGGCCAGTGAACTGCGGGATGTTGTAGAGGATGAACGGGATGTCAACCGCGTCGATGACGGCACGGAAGTGAGCGACGACCTCCGCCGCCGAATACCTGTAGTACAGCGGCGGGGTCATCGAGATCGCCGCGGCGCCAGCCTCGCGTGCGGCCTCCGCGAGCGAGATCGCCTCCCGCGTCGACAGGGCACCCACATGCGCGTACACCGGGACGCGTTCGCCCGACGCCTCCACGGCGGACCGAGTGAGCGCGACCCGCTCGTCCGTGCTGAGCAGGAGGCCCTCGCCGGACGAACCGGCGACGTATATGCCCTCGACTCCTCGCGCAATATCGCCGTCCACCATCAGTGCAAACGCGTCGAGATCCAGACTCTCGTCGGCCCGGATGGGCGTCGGGGCAGCGACGACCAGACGGTCGCCGAGGATGCCGGTCACCATGCGGTCCACCCACCGTCCACGACGAGGTTCGCACCGGTCATGTATCGCGACGCAGGGGAGGCGAGGAAGATGAGGGCACCGTTGTACTCGTCCGCCTCCGCCATCCTGCCGATCGGCATGCGCGCCGTGTAGTTCGCCTGGAACTTCGCGTCCTGCGTGTCACGGCGTACGCCGGATGGCGTGAGCGTGTTCACCCGGATGTTTTCCTTGCCCCAATAGGTGGCGCAGTAGCGCGTCAGGTTGTAGAGCCCGGACTTCGCGGCGGAGTAGGCCACCGGTTTGATGAACGGGATGCCGGTGTCCTCCGCCTTGTACGCGTAGATGTCCTGCACCGGGGAGACCATCCCGTAGATCGAGCCGATGTTGATGATCGATCCCCCGAGCCCCGCCTCGCGCATGCGTCGGCCGGCTGCCTGCGTCACCAGGAAGGTACCGACGAGGTTGGTGTCGACGACCTCACGGAACACCTCGGCGGGGAACTGCTCGAACGGCCCGGACACCTCCGGCGGGGCGCTGGGCTGGGTGTCGAGACCGGCGTTGTTCACGAGGATCGTCGGGACACCCCACGCCTGCACGATCCGATCGAAGCCCGCCTCCACGCTGGCCTGATCGGTAATGTCCATCGTGACCGCCAACAGTCGCTCGGCGTCGACGGTGATTCCGAGCTTTGCCGCCGGGTCGGCCACTTCGCTGCGCGAGGTCACCGCCACGCGAGCGCCGCGGGCGTGCAGCGCCTTGACGAACTCAGCACCGATCTGGCCGAAACCACCTGTCACGACGGCGATGTGGCCGTGCACCGAGAACAGCGGATCGAACTCGTTCGGCATGGTCGATACTCCTTCTGTTGCGGCTTGTCAGCCCTTGACGGATCCTGCTGTCAGGCCGGACACGATGCCGCGCTGGGCCCACAGGAAGAAGATGATCGCCGGGAGCGCAAACAGCAGCGCGCACAGCATGACGACATTCATCGGCGTGTAGAACTGTCCGAGGAACGAGGAAAGTCCCACGGAGGCGGGCCACAGGTCCGAGTCCGAGATGAACGTGTTGGCGAACATGAACTCGTTCCAGCCATCGAAAAATGCGATGACGGCAGCGGCGGCGATACTCGGACGGACCAGCGGCAGCACGATTGTGAACAGCATTCGTAGGCGCGAGCAGCCATCCATCCGCGCCGACTCCTCGATCTCGTACGGAATTTTGTCGATGCCGCTCTTGATGATGAACATGCTCACCGGCATCACGAATGCGGTGTCCGCGAGCACGAGCCCCCAATGGCTGTTCAGCAGACCCGCGCCCGCGAAGATCGAGTACAGAGGCACGACGATGAGTGCCTCTGGAAGCATCTGGGTGCTGAAGAAGATGAACCCGGCAACGCCTCGCCCGTGGAAGCGGTAACGGCTGAGCGCGTATGCCGCCATCGTCGCGAGCACGAGACTGAGGACCGTCGTCCCCGCAGCAATCACAAAGGAGTTGCCGAGCCAGCGCAGGATCGGGACATCCGAGAGGAAGCTGCCCCACTGGCCGATGTTCGCGAACTCAGGGAGAAGAGGCTGACCGTCGCGGTAGAGGGACTGCTCGGTCCCCAGCGACGTGCCGAGCATCCAGTAGACCGGAAAGCCGGTGAAGACGACCAATAGCGTGATGAGGATCGCCTTGCCGAGGCTGCCCATGCGGGCGAGGACCCCACGCCGGCGCAGCAGATTGGTCGAGGTGAGAGAGGTGGTGGTCATCGCTGGCTCTCCTGACGCTCCTGGACCTGCTCGACGACGAAGTAGACGACCGTCACGAGCAGCGAGAGGACGAGACCGAGCGCGCCGATCGCAGCCGCGCGGCCGAGATTCTGGTCCTGGAAGGCGGTGCGGTAAACGTTGACGACGAGGGTGTTGGTCTTGTCGAGCGGCCCACCGCCCGTGATCAGGAAGATGATCTCGAATCGGCGGATCGACCAGATCGTCATCAGCAGCGTGATGACACGAATCGTCGGCATGATGTGCGGGAGGGTGACCGCACGGAACGACTGGAGGGGTGAGGCGCCGTCGACCCACGTGGCCTCGCGCAGCTCGTGCGGCACGCTCTGCAGGGCGCTCAACATGACGAGCATGACCAGCGGTGTGAGCTTCCACACCGTGGCGAGGGTCACCGAGAAGAGCCCGTATCGCGGGTCGACAAGCCAGCCCTGCTGGCCAAATCCGAGCGCCATCGTGGTGCGGTTGAGGACGCCCTGCTCGTTGTTGTAGATCCAGACGAAGATCAGCGCGGCCGCGACGGTGGGCACGGCCCACGGGATGGTGGCGATCGCGCGGACGAGGCCGCGCCCGCGGAACGCCTTGTTCAGCAACAGCGCCGCGGCGGTGCCGATGCCTACGGCGAAGACGACCGTGAAGAGCGTGTACAGCAGGGTTGTGCCGACCGAGGTCCAGAACTTGTCGCTGGCGAGCAGGTAGTCGTAGTTGTCCAGACCGACGGATCGGCCGCCGAAGGGATTTACCAGCTTGGTCGCAGTGAACGACAGCAGAACTCCGCGGATCAGCGGAAAGACGGTGAAGATCGCCAGGTACGCGATCGCCGGGAAGAGGAAGAGATATGCGCCGTTACGCTCGATGAAGGCCGAGAGCTTCCCTCTGCCGCGCCGCCGATTTTTGGACCGCGCGCCGCGCTGCGGTGTCTGCACCCTCTCGGCTGTGTTCGTGACCATCGTGGTCCTTTCCGTTGGGCGGGGGGTGAGCGGCGCACCGCCCACCCCCGCGCAATTCAGCCGAGCTCTGCCTCGAGCGCCTTCTGCACGCCGGCAAGCTTCGCCGCGACGTCACCGCCGTTGACACGCAGGTCCTCGACAGCCGTCAGGAATTCACGCCAGATAACCTTGCTCTCGGTCTCGAAACCCTCGACGAGGGTCGAGCGCGAGGTTTTCGCGGCCTCCAGGAACTGAGTGGCCCACGGGTTCGCCTTGATGAACTCGGGGTCGGGCTCGACATCAGTGGCCATCGCCGAGGCACCCAGACCGGCACGGAGGGCGGTCTGTCCCTTCTCGCCGAGCACCCAGCGAACGAAGTCCTTCGCAGCCGCCTTCTTCTTGCTCGCCGCGTTGACGGCGATGATCAGCTGCGAGTTGGAGCCCGCATTCGCCATGGGAAGTGGCGCGGCACCCAGGTTCTGACCGTTGATCACGTTCTTGGGATTGCTCGTGATGGTGGTCGCGACGCCGGAATTCTCGAACAACATGCCGACCTGGCCCTGACCGAACTTCGCGCGGAAGGTCGACGCGTCGTCGCCGATCGGCGCGACGCCGGACTTGAAGGTCTCCAGGAAGGCCTCGACCGCCTTGACGTTCGCGGGGGCGTCGATCGTGAGCTTCTTGCCGTCGCTCAATCCGCCGCCGAAGCCGTAGACCCAGTTCGCCATCTCAAGCGTCCAGCCGTCGATCTCGGCGGTCTGGTGGCGTCCGGCCCAACCGGCGATGCCGCGCTTCTCCTTGATGGTCTTCGCCGCGGTGAGGAACTCTTCGAACGTCGTGGGGGCCTTCAGGCCGAGCTCGGCGAAGATGTCCTTGTTGTAGATGACCGTGTTGTAGGTCGGTCGCTCCCAGTTGAACCCGAACTGCTTGTCCTGGAAGAAGCCCGCCTTGTTGGTGCCGTTCAGCGAGCCGCCCAACTCCTTCGCGATGTCGTCGAGCGGCTCGAGCACCCCGGCGTCGGCGAGCGACGCGAACTGGCTGTCCTGCAGCACCATCACGTCCGGACCGCCGCCTGCGCCCAGCTCGGTGCTGAGCTTGTCGGCGTAGTTCGCGAACGGGATCTCGATCTTCGTCAGCGAGACATTCCCGTCAGGACCGGTGTAGCCCTTCACCGCGTCCCAGAGGATCGGCCCCTTGCCGTCCTCGAGGAACTGCCAGTTGGAGAACGTCAGTTCGCCCCCGGCGCTGTCGCCAGACGAGTCACCTGCGCCCACGGCGCTGCATGCGCTCAGTGCAAGCACGGCGACGGCCGCGACGCCCATGGACCGCACGCTCCGTCGCTTCATTCTCGCTCCTGGTGATGTCATACCCGTGAACAACTTCATTGCGTACTCCTTGTCACACGCCACGTGTGCGCTGGTGCTGTGGGGCTGATATCACCTGCTACAAGTGGTCCATGAAATCGATTTCACGGCAAGGTACCCGCGCTCCGCGGTCTTGTCAATAGCAGGCGATGTTGCGCGCGCGTAAAATCGAAGAAGTTTCAGCCATGCCTCTGTCGAGCCACGCCACGGCCGGGCGCCGGCCGGCTCGGCAGGCTGTCAGCGAGCCAACCGTCGACAGTGGCAAGGACCCTGTGGACCCGCGCCGATCGGCGCCCTGACGCCACATGGCTGCAGATCCCCAGCGCTTGAACACAGTAGACAAGTCAGGAGCCCGAAGCGTCCCACTGCAGGTGTCGGACCGCTGGCACCTATGGCACAACCTGTGCGAGGCCGTGGAGAAGACCGTCGCCGCGCACCACGGATGCATCAAGACCGCCTTCGTGTGCCGCAGATGCTTGCCGCCTACGAGAAGCTGTCGACCCGCGACGACGGCCGCGGCTTCACCACCCCGCCGGCCGGCGACGGGTACGGTCTGGCCGGCATGCGGATCCGGGTCGAGCAGGTTGCCGGTGCGCTGTGGGTGGGTCCAGCCCCGGGGCCGGCACCACGGTACGGGCGGAGGTGCCGATCGGATGATCTCGGTGCTGCTGGTGGACGACCACCCGGTGGTGCGGGCCGGGGTGCGCGGCATGCTCGCCGGCGAACCGGACATCACGGTGGTCGGCGAGTCCGCCTCGGCAGCCGAGGCGGTCGCCGCCGTCCGGGCGGTACGCCCCGACGTCGTGCTCATGGACCTACGGATGCCCGGGGTGGACGGCGTCGCGGCGACCGCCGACGTGCTGACCGTGGCACCCGGCACCCGGGTGCTCGGCTCACCACGTACGAGACGGACGGGGACATCCTCCGCGCGGTCGAGGCCGGAGCGGCGGGGTACCTGCTCAAGGACGCGTCCCGGGCCGAACTGGTGGACGCGGTCCGCGGCGCCGCCCGCGGCGAGACCGTGCTGGCGCCGTCGGTGGCCGGCCGGGTGTTCCGCCAACTCCGTCGCCCCCGGCCGGTCACCCTGTCGCTGCGGGAGGTCGACGTGCTGCGGCTGGTCGCGCAGGGTTTGTCCAGCGGCGAGATCGGGCTGCAGCTGCACATCACCGAGGCCACCGTGAAGACCCACCTGCTGCGCGCGTTCGTCAAGCTCAGCGTCATCGACCGGACTGCGGCGGTGACCACCGCGATGGCCGCGGGCCTGCTGCCACCCTGACTCAGCATTCACCCGCCAACAGCCTGTCAGGCGAACGTCGCCTTCTCTGCGCAGGCCGAAGCCGAGGGCCTGTTGAAGTGACCCCCTGAGACCGGACACCTCCTGACTTGGCATCCTGCCGAGGACGAGGAAACCGTTTTGGCTCGACAGAGCAAGTACCCCGAGGAGTTCCGGCGTCAGGCCGCGGCGTTGGTGCTGGATTCCGGCCGCACGATCCGTGACGTGGGCCGGGAGTTGGGCGTCAACCACGAGACGCTGCGCAACTGGGTCGCTCAGTTGCGGCAGGAACGCGACGGCGGCGAGCCGTCGTCGGTGCTCAGTGGCGATGAGCGTGCCGAGCTGCTGCGGTTACGGCGGCAGGTGGCCCAGTTGGAGCTGGAGAAGGAGATCTTGAAAAAAGCCGCGGTCTTCTTCGCACGCGAGACGGAGCGGTGAACCGGACCGACGTGGTACCGGTTCATCGCTGCGGAGAAGACCACCTACCCGGTCCGTCTGCTCTGCCGGCTCCTCGGTGTCGGACACAGCGCCTTCTACGACTGGCTCCGGCAGGGACGCCAGCGTGCTGCCGAGCGGAAACGCCACGACCAGCAACGCGTCGAGGTCACCCGACAGGCGTGGGCGGAACACCGCGGCGTCTACGGCGCCCGACGACTCACCGCCGAGCTGCACGAACGCGGCCACCGGTGGAACCGCAAGGCGGTGTCCCGGCTGATGCGGCTGGCCGGCATCGAAGGCGCCCACCGACGCCGGCGCGGAAAGCCCCGCCGCAAGCCGGCATCGACCGCAACCGCGCCGGACCTGGTCCAGCGGCAGTTCACCGCTGACGCCCCGAACCGGTTGTGGGTCGCCGACATCTCCTACCTGCGCACCTGGTAAGGACTCCTCTACCTCGCGGTCGTGGTCGACGCCTACTCCCGCAAGGTGGTGGGCTGGGCGATGGCCGATCACCTGCGCACCGAACTGATCCTCGACGCAGTCGGCATGGCCATCCAGCACCGCCGACCCGCCCGGGACCAGGTCATTCACCACTCCGACCGCGGCACCCAGTACACGTCTTTCGAGTTCGGCCGCACTCTGCGCTCCTGCGGCGTCCTCGCCTCAATGGGTTCCGTGGCCGACTGCTTCGACAACGCCCTGGCCGAGACGTTCTTCGCCACCTTGAAGACCGAGTTGGTCTACACCCGCGCCTGGCCCAGCCGGCACGAACTGGAGATGGAGGTCTTCTCCTACATCGAGGGCTTCTACAACCCTCGCCGCCGACACAGCCGTCTGGGTAACGTCAGCCCCAACACCTACGAGAAGATCCACCACGAGTCCCTGACAAGCATCGAGGTGTCCGGCCGGTAGGGGTCACTTCAGACCGAAGACGGGTTGCCGCGAGTTCGGTCGGTACGCGATCTGTGAGGCGCGCAGAACCGGTCGGTAGACGGTTGGACGTGGCGGACGGCCGACCTTGGACCCCCCGTTTACCCCCCGAAAAAACCCGAGCCAAATCTTGGCGAAGAGTGACAAGGGTTGGTGAGGGCTAAGCGGCGTAATTGCAGCTCAACGACCATCTCAGGCAAGTAATGACAAGCCCGCTCCGGCTACTTTCCGTTACAAGGGAGATGCGCACGACTCGACCCGCCGAGCGTTGCGGCAACGCGGGATCCGGCACGTCATTCCCGAACGGTCGGACCAGGTCGCCCGCCGGACCGCCAGAGGAAGCGCCGGCGGCAGGCCACCCACCTTCGACAAGACGACCTACCGCAAGCGCAACGTCGTGGAACGCTGCTTCAACCGCCTCAAGCAGTGGCGTGACCTGGCCACCCGCTACGCCCAAACGCGCATCCCTCTACCGGGCCAGCCTCGTATTGATCGCCGCCATCATCTGGCTTCCATGATCGGCAGGACAGGCCCTAGTCGAAACCCGCCGCGACCTGGTTCCCGCCAATTTCCTGCGCTTTGCTGGGAACTTTTCCGGCCGGTCGAGCGACAGGGGCCCGCGGCTGGCGGGCATGGTGCCGGCGTACGTCCCACGTCATAATCACTGCATGGAGGATATGAACGGGACGATTCGGCAGAACAGCTTGTTCACCCCCGAGGCGCAGGAAAACCCGACCCGCCTGTTCCACCGGATTCGGGCGGAAACCCCGGTGACCTGGGTTCCGGAGCTCAACGCGTACCTCGTCACCCGGCACGCGGACATCGTCGCCGGGATGAAGGACCGCCGCCTGGCCAACGCGAACATGGCCCAGGGTCTCCGGCGGCTGAGTCCCGCCGAGCAGGACGAGCTGCTGCCGCTGCGCGCCTCGATCGACATGTGGATGGGGCACACCAACACCGCTGACCACGTCCGCTTCCAGCAGCTGTTGAAGCGGTACTTCACGCCCGCCACAGTGGACGCGCTGCGCCCGCGGGTACGGGAGTTGACCCACGAGCTGCTCGACGCCGTGGCGCCGCAGGGCCGGATGGACGTGGTCAAGGACCTGGCGTACCCGCTGCCGGCGAACGTCATCGCCGAGATGCTCGGCATGCCGATCCGCGACCGCGAGCTGCTCCAGGCCTGGTCGCGGGACGTCCTCGCGGTCTTCCAGATCGCCAGCCTGGCCCGGCTGCGCCAGTGCCAGCGCAGCATCCTGGAGATGCAGGACTACCTGCGGCCACTGCTGGCGGAGCGCCGGCAACGGCCGCGCGAGGACGTGCTGAGCACGTTCGCGGCCGCCGAGAAGGACGGCCTGGTCACCGAGGACGAGATCGTCGCCAACTGCGTGCTGCTGCTGTTCGCCGGCCACGAGACGACGGCCCACCTCATCGCGAACGGGCTGCTCCTGCTGTTCCAGAACCCCGAGCAGCTCGACCTGCTCAAGAGAAAGCCAGAGCTGACCCCGTCAGCCGTGGAAGAGATGCTGCGCTGCGACGGGCCGGGCGGGAGCGTCGTGCGGATCACCACCGAACCGGTGGTGATCGACGACGTGCCCATTGCGGCGCACCAGACCATCTACCTCGCCATGGTGGCCGGCAACCGCGACCCCGAGGTGTTCGACGAACCCGACCGTTTCGACGTCACCCGTACCCCCAACCGGCACACCGCGTTCGGCATGGGCGCGTCCTACTGCCTGGGCGCCGCGCTGGCCCGGATGGAAACGGACGAGTGTTTCCGCATCCTGCTTGATCGTTTCCCGGACCTGCGCCCGGTCGACGCGACACCGGACTGGCAGGCCAGCTCGCCGTTCCAGCATCACCTGAACACGCTGCGGGTCGAGCTCACCGCCCGCGACTGACCCGGCCGCCGGCCCTCCGGCCGCCGGCCCTCCGGCCGCCCGCCCTGCGGGTGCCGGAAACCCTGTCCGTGCAGTTCAGGCGGCATGCTCGTATTCGTGGAGGAGTCCGCCGAGGCGGTCACGGCGGCGGATGGTCAGGTGCGTGATCGTGTCTGGGTTGGTGATCGGTTTGGGCAGCGGATGCAGGGGCCGTGCGTTGGAAATCCCGCGGTGGGATCGGTGCTCGTTGTAGTGCCACTCGTATTCCCGAAGGGCGTGCAGCAGGTGGCGCTGGTTGAAGATCAGCATGCGGGTCGAGCAGCTCATAGCGGCAGGTCTGAATCCAGCGTTCCATGATCGCGTTCATCCGGGGCATCTGGACGCCGGTGAGGACGACCGTGATCCCTGTGTCGGCGAGGATCGTGTCAAACAGCGCCGGGTATTTGCCGTCCCGATCGCGGATCAGGAAACGGGCCTGGCAGCCGGCGTCGTGGAGGTCCATGCCGAGGTTGCGGACCGCTTGGGTGACCCAGGCGGCGGTCGGGTGGCCGGTCGAGCCGAGGATCCGAACCCGTCGTGTGACGTGCTCGATGGTCGCCAGGATGTACATCCTGGCGCCGGTCAGCGTCACTGTTCCGAAGAAGTCGGCGGCGATGATCGCTTCGGCCTGGGACCGCAGAAACGCAGCCCAGGTGTGGGACGTGCGGTGGGGTGCCGGATCGATACCGGCCTCCTTGAGGATCTCCCAGACGGTGGACGCGCCGACCTTGACACCGAGGACGAGCAGTTCGCCGTGGATGCGCCGATACCCCCCACGAGTTGTTCTCCCGAGCCAGGCGCAGCACCAGCACGCGGATCGAGCGGACTGTCGGCGGCCGGCCGAGCCGTCTCGGGCGGGAGATGCGGGCGTGCCGGGCAGCGATCAGGTCACGGTGCCAGCGAAGCACGGTCTCGGGACGAACCAACAACCGGATCCGGCGCAGCACGTCGCGGGGGAGTCGGTGCAGCAGAGCGGCGAGCAAGGCACGATCAGCGAGAGCGAATCGGACCTTGCGGCCGTGCATCTGCCGTTCGAGGACGGCGATCTGGTGTCGCAGGGCCAGAATTTCCGCGTCCTTGGCCCGATCGCTCATAGTCAGCAGCCGCAGCATCGCCAGCGCGTTGGTCATGCCGAGGTACGCCAGTCGTAGGAGCACAACCAGGCATCCTCGCCCAGTGGTGGTCACCGATACGAGCAGCCTGGACAGGTCGAGGAGCACAAGATCTCGTCCTGGCCGTCAAACCTGTCATGACCAGGGCGGACGTCATTGCCGGCACCGCAAGGCGAAGGACTAATATATCGGGATGACTGTTTTTCGTGTCGCTATATCAACGGATGACGATGAAGCTGCTGGCGCGGTTCAACTCCTGATCAGGGTTGAAGCCAGCGGCGGCGTGCACCGGATCGCTGAGATAACGATGCGCAGCAATGGCCCGGCCGGTTTGACTGTCAGCTCGCTGCCTGAGATAGATCTTGAGGCGATCGGGCAGGCACTAATTGGGGGCGCGGGAGCCTCGCGTGCCAGTAGTTCGGCAGTGGGGGCCGGCGCGGCGACTGGAGTCGTTGGTCCCAGCGCGCCCGCTGGCGGTCGGGTTACGACTCGCAGGCGGTCCGACACTCAGCAGTCGGTTGACGGTTCGGCGGATCATGGCCGGCTTGCCGCGGTACAACCCGCAGAGGCGACGCGCTCTCAGGGGACGGGGTCGGGCCGCGCCTACCGGCGCATGCCTGATGCGGAAGAGGTCAGGGCCGTGTACGAGGCCGCTGGTACCGTCACCGGCGTCGCCGAACACTACGGGGTTCCGCGGCACACGGCGAAGGGTTGGATAGGCCGGTTGCGGAAGCTGAACGGTAAACCATCGTAACAGTGTGCTGCCCGTGGTCGGGCTCACCGCATAAAGGAGAGCTTTGATGAGCGAGTACCTCATCACAGTTGAGCAGGTTGGCGGCAGCGGGCAGATAAAGGTCGTTGTGGACCTGGCCTCAGCTGGCCCTACCGTCCGGGAGATTTCGGTACGGCCTGACGACGGTGGCTCCGCCATACCGCAGACGCTGGCTGAGCTGGACTTTCGACAGGTTATCGAGATTGCGTTTCGGCTATCCGGAGACGCGGAACCCGCTGGCTCGGTGCTAGACATCGTTGACAGACACGACATAGAACGAGACGAACCTGCGCAGCCAATCGACGGAGGGCGGACGTCGGCGCCTGCGGACAAGGTGCCGCCCAGACGCGTCGGTAAGCACGTAAGCGACATGCCGCCCGACTTCCCCGTCACGTACTGGAAGATGGGGAGTGCGGCGAGGGTCGCCGAGCACTACTCGGTTCCCCGGCAGGTCGCCAACGGCTGGATTAAGGAGCTGCGACGAAGCGGTAAGGCGCCGGATCCATGGCGCCAGGGACGGACGCGCGGGCGGCCACTCTGAGCCAGACCATGTCGCACGCCTCCCGGACACGGGTTCAGGCCGCTGCAGGCAGAACGTGAGTGCGAATGACCTTGCCGACGTCGGCTTCGAGGGCCGAGAACCCGTACGAATCCGTTCCAGGCGTTCCCACACCGGGACGACGCTCGGCGCTCGCGGTCCTGCACCCGATTGAACGCGGCCCGTCGGGCCCGGCAGCGGCGGTATTGATCGCAGCGCCGGTCGGGCGCACCGCCGTGGCGGTAAGCTTGCGGCCGCCGTAGGACAGGTAGTGCGGGCCGCGCACGCCTCGGGGAGGGCCCCTTGAGTCCATCCAACGATATGGCTGGCAATTTCGCCACCAATGCGGATCCGATGACTCGCTTGATGGGCTGCGCAGCAGTCCATCCTCGCCAGTCTCCCGCGGCCGGGTCTCCACGTGCCGGCGTACATTAGGCGACCTGCTAATCGTGTGCTGCGATGGGTGACCGACGCGATCGACGAGACCTGGCGCGGAACGGTCGTACGGGCCTCATCTATACGAAATGGTTAGCGGAGATCGTCTGGGCGGTCGCCTGCACTGTCCCCGCCCGGACCTGTACAGAGGTGTCAAACTCGGAGGTTCCGGCTCCTGTCCGTTCAGAGATTGGGCTTCTCGTCTACCAGCACGGGCAGCGCCAGTGCGCGCCCAGATGAGGTCCGACGAAGCCGGCTACGATGCGGTGGCCGAAAGTCTTGAAGGGCAAGAGCGGTGTCGCAAAGGGGCGACACCGCGATGTCTGGCGCGGTGTCCGTCGGTATCGCAAGGGAGGCCGCCCGCACCACGGCAGCTCGTGGTCGCCGGCCAAGCGCCCGGACCGGCCGCCCGGCCAACTACCCCCGTACGCACGGGATCCGCTACTTCCACGGCTGCTACAGCCAGCCTAGGCGACGAACAGTTCTGGGTCATGCGCCGCCGCAAAGGCGGCGACCACACACCTGACCGCGCTCTAGACGATCCGGCCGCCCGCCCGGACGGTGCACCCGTCTACGTAATCCTGGACAACCTGACCACGAACAAGACGCCGCATCCGGACCTGGCGCGCGGAACAGGTCGAACTCTGCCTGACCCCGACCAGCGTCGCCTGGGCCAACCCGATCGAGGCCCAGTTTAGGCCGCTACGCAGCGTCACCATGACCTCTTCCAACTACCCCAACCACACCGTTCTCGCCCGCGACCGGCAGGCATACCTACGCTGGCGCAACGCCGACGCCCGCCACCCCAGCGTCCTAGCCATACAACGCCGCGAATGCGCAGGCATCCGTTGCGAACGCCAACAACGCTGGGGCCGACCGCGCTCCAAAGCCGCCTGACACCAGACCCGGAGAACGTTCGTGGTCAGCGCACTAGCCGCGCGGAGCCGCCCGGATGGAGGAGGCACCACCGCCACCAGTGCGATGGGTCAGCGGCGTCTCCCACCTCATCGGGTGAGAGATCGCGGCGTAGGGCGCAGTGAGACCTCGTGCGCAAACGACGACCACCGTCTGCACCACGGCACCGCGAAGGCATGACCTGTTACCCCGGTCGCCTCACCGCGCGCCGGCTCAGACAAGATCCGTATCTAGGCTCGGCATCCCAAGGCTGCAACGGCATCGGCGGCCTCCTCAAAGAATGCACCATGCCGCTTGAGCTGCACCGACGCAGGTCTCAACAAGCTCACCGGTGGCCGCGGTCGCCGCCGGTGATGCCCCCGCCTCCAGCCTGGAGCTGTTGCGGCGGCTCGCCGCCGAGCGGGCCGAGCTGCCGCTGGACCTGGTCGGCCCGGACAGCCGGCTGCTCGACCACCTGCACCTGAGCTCCATCACCGTCGGCCAGATCGTCAATCAGGTCGCGGCCCAGCTGGGGATCGCGGCCGCGCAGGCCCCGCGGAACTTCGCCACCTCGACCCTGCGGGAACTGGCGGACGCTTTCGACGCCTTGTCCCGCCCGAGACCGTGGAGCCGGTCGCGCCGGCGGTGTCCGTCGGGGCGGCGTCCTGGGTCCGCCCCTGGTCGGTTGACCTGGACGTCACGCCGATCCCGCACCGGATGGCCGCGGTCGCCGACGGCGAGTGGCAGGTCTTCGCACCGGCCGGTCACCCGTTCGTCCCGGGGCTGGGCACGGCCCTGGCCCAGGCCGGGGTGGGCGCGGGCGTGCTGGTCTGCCTGCCGCCGGCCTGCGCCGAGGGCGACCTCGAACTGGCCTTGCGGGGAGCCAAGGCCGTTCTGGCCGACCTGTCCAGCCGGCGGTTCGTCCTGGTCCAGCACGATCGGAGCGCGGCCGGGCTGGCCAAGACGCTGCATCTGGAGTCGCCGCAGACCCCGGTCATCGTGGTCCATCTGGCCACCGATGATCAGGCGGTGGCCCGGGTGACCGCCGAGACCGCCGCAACGGAGTCCTTCGCGGAGGTGTTCTACGACGCGGACGGCACCCGCCGGACCCGACGTTGCGGGTGCTGCCCTTCGAACCGGCCCGGACCGTCCCGGCCCTCACGGCGCAGGACGTGCTGCTGGTCACCGGGGGCGGCAAGGGCATCACGGCCGAGTGCGCCCTGGCCATGGCCCAGGACAGCGGGGCCAAGCTCGCGTTGCTGGGGCGATCGGACCCGGCCCAGGACGCCGAGCTCTCGGCCAACCTCCAGCGGACGGCACAGGCCGGTCTCACCGTCGAGTACGCGCGGGCCGATGTCACCGACGCCCGGTCGGTCAAGCACGCAGTGGCCACGCTGACCGCGACGCTCGGCCCGGTCACCGCGGTGCTGCACGGCGCCGGTCGCAACGAACCGGCGTCGCTGGTGACCCTGGAGACCGAAACCATTGCCCGCACCTTCGCGCCGAAGGTTGGCGGCCTGCGCGCCGTACTGGCAGCCGTCGATCCCCAGGACCTACGGCTGCTGGTCACCCTGGGCAGCAGCATCGGCCGTACCGGGCTGCGCGGTGAGGCCCACTACGCCATGGCGAACGAATGGCTGGCCGAGGCCACTGCCGAGTTCGGCAAGCGCAATCCGCACGTCCGCACGATGTGTCTCGAGTGGTCGGTGTGGTCGGGCGTGGGCATGGGTGAACGGCTCAACGTAATCGAGACGCTCGGCCGCGAAGGGGTGAGCGCCATCTCGCCCGACCAGGGGATCGCCGTGCTGCGGCGTCTGCTGGCCGACCCGCATACGCCGACCACGGTGGTCATCAGCGGCCGCACCAACAGCATCGACACGATGCGCTACGACCAGCCGGAGCTGCCGCTGCTGCGCTTCGTCGACCGTCCGCTGGTGCGCTACCACGGGGTCGAGCTGATCTGCGAGGTCGAGCTGAGCGCGGGAACCGACCTGTACCTGACCGATCACCTGCTCGACGGCAACCAGCTCTTCCCGGCGGTCTTCGGGATGGAGGCCATGGCACAGGTGGCGGCGGCCGTCACCGGTGAGGCCACCGCGCCGGTCGCCGAGAACGTCGAGTTTCTCCGGCCGATCGTCGTGCCGGTGCACGACAGCATCCGGATCCGGGTCGCGGCCGTGGTTACCGGTTCGGGCACGGTCGAGGTCGCGTTGCACAGCGAGGAGACCGCTTCGCCACCGACCACTTCCGAGCGCGGTTGTGCTTCCGGCCAACCACCCCGGCGGCCGGCGCACCCGAGCAGATCGAGCCGGGCCTGCCCGAGGTGCCGCTCGACCCGGCGACCGACCTCTACGGCCCGGTGCTGTTCCAGGGACACCGGTTCCAACGCCTGCGGACCTACCACCTCGCCACGGCCCGCGACGTGGACGCCACCGTGGCGGCCGACGCCAGGACCGACTGGTTCGCGGCCTATCTGCCGTCCACGCTGCTGCTCGGCGATCCGGGTGTACGGGACGCGATGATGCACGGCAACCAGGTCTGCGTGCCCGACGCGACGTTGCTTCCGGAGGGGATCGAGCGGAACGTGCCGGCCGGCGCGGCCATGTTCGACGCCGACTCGCTCCGGTTCCGCGCCACGGAGCGCTCACGGGACGGGGACGCCTACGTCTACGACATCGCTTTGCGCGACGCGGCCGGCGCGGTCGTCGATCGGTGGGAGGGCCTGCGGCTGCGTGCCGTACGGAAGCGGGACGGGTCGGGGCCCTGGTATCCGGTCCTGCTCGGTTCCTACCTGGAACGGGCGATGCACGACGTGCTGGGGTCGGCGATCGCGGTCGCGGTCGAGCCCGCACCGGCCGGGCCGCTCCAGCCGATCACCACGGTCGCGGTCGGCCGGGCCCTTGGTGGGCCGGTCATGGTCCGGTACAGCGAGGACGGTCAACCGCGGGTCCCCGGCAAGCGCACGGTGTCGGCCAGTTCGGCGGCCGGTCTCGCCCTGTGCGTCGCGGCCACGGATCCGGTTGGCTGCGCCGTCGCCGCGGTGGAGAGCCGGACCGGGCAAGCATGGGCCGACCGACTGGGCGAGCACGCGTCGGTGGCGCATCTGGTTGCCGAGGCCGCCAGCGAACCACTGGACGCGGCGGCAACGCGTCTCCAGGTCGCCCGGCAATGCCTGCCCGACGCCGGCGAATGGCGTGTGACGGCGGCCGAGCCGATCGGCTGGGTCGTGCTCGGGTGCGGCGACCGGCGGGTAGCCACCTTTTGTCACTCGAGTGTCCGGCGTCCACGACAAGGTTGCCGTGGCCGTTCTCAGCGGAGGGCGTGAATAGACCGTGGAGGAGTGTTACGAGTACCGCCAAACCGTGGGGTTCGAGGAAACCAACATGGTGGGCAACGTCTACTACCTCAATTACCTGCGCTGGCAGAGCCGGTGCCGGGAGATGTTCCTCAAGGACCGGGCGTCTTCGGTGCTCGAGGACCTCCAGCAGGACCTGAAGCTGTTCACCCTCAAGGTGGACTGCGAGTTCTTCGCTGAGCTCACCGCGTTCGACGAGCTCTCCATCCGCATGCGACTGATCGAACTGGCCCAGACACAGCTGCAGTTCGGCTTCGACTACGTGCGGCTGGCCGCGGGCGGGGAAACGCTGGTCGCTCGCGGCAATCAACGGGTCGCCTGCATGCGGGGGCCCAACACCCGGACGTCCCCGGCCCGCGTGCCGGAGGCGTTGGCCAAGGCCCTACAGCCCTATTCCTAGGCGGCCCCAGGAGGGAATGTGGAAAGGCTCCAGCTGGCTCACGATGCCGTCCACGAGCAGGCATCCGTGCGACGCTTCCTCGGCGCCTTCGCCACCGGGGTCACCGTGGTGACGGCGGGCGGAGACCTGGCACACGGCATGACGGCCAACTCCTTTACCGCGGTATCCCTTGCTCCGCCACTGATCCTGGTCTGTGTCGGACGGGACGCCCGGATGCACCACGTGCTCGATCGGCAGGCCACCTTCGCGGTGTCGATCCTGGCGTCCGACCAGAGGGAGGTGGCGCGGTACTTCGCCGACAAACGACGGCCGGTCGGCCCGGAACAGTTCGATGCCGTGTCGTGGTTCCCCGGCGCCTACAGTGGCGCGTCGCTTATCGACGGGGTGCTGGCCCACCTCGAATGCGAACTGGACCAAAGCCACGAGGCGGGCGACCATACGATCTACGTCGGTCGGCTGCTGTCGTTGTGGCGCCGGCCCGGTGAGGACGCGCTGATGTTCCTCAACGGCCAGTTCCTCCGTCCGTGCCGCCTGTTGGCCGGACCCGCAGGCGTGGCGGTCGCCCCGACCGACTGCCACGTGTGGTGCATCGACCCGGCCGACGCTCCCGACTGGTGCGAGGACCTGCTCAGCGAATCGGAGCGGGCCCGCGCCGGGTCCCTCTGCCGGGTCGCGGCGCGACGGCGGTTCACGACGGCCACCGCGCTCCTCAAGGTCGCGGTTGCCGAGTCGGCCGATGACGATCCGCGGAAGGTCAAGCTTCGCCGCGAGTGCCCGGACTGCCGAGGGCCGCACGGGCGCCCTGAGGTCGTCGGAAGCACGCTCAACGTCTCCCTCACGCATGCCGGCGACCGGGTGGCGGTCGCGCTGTGCGCGGACGCAGCCGTCGGAGTAGACGCCGAGCAGGTGATCGCCGACGTCGACGTCGACAGCATGCTGGGACTGGTGCTCAGCGACGCCGAGCGCGCGGACTTCCGCGCTGTTCACGGCCGGCCGGCCCGGACCCAGGCATTCTTCCACTGTTGGACGCGCAAGGAGTCGGTGCTGAAGGCGACCGGCGACGGGCTGCGGATCTCGATGTCGAACCTGACAGTGTGGGCGCCGCACGACCCGGCCCGGCTGACCGGCTTCATCGACCGCCCGGACCTCGTCGGGACGGCGCAGATCGTCGATCTGGATCCCGGACCGGGTTATGTCGGGGCGGTCACAGTGTTGTCGGTCCGGCCCGTGCGGGTCCGCGTACGCGACGGCGCGGAGGCGTTTGCCGCCACCGGCTTTGTCCGCTGACCTGGACCGGCGGTCAGAGCCAGCCGAACTCGCCGGTGTCGCCGAACGACACGACCAGCCGGGCCGCGTCATCGCGCCACTTCTTCGTGATTGCGGTCGTTGCGCCGGACTCTTGACAGGGTGCGCGGAGATTGAGAATCGTGTATGGAGTCGTTCCGGTGAAGAAAACTTCTACGGGGGAAGGATCATCGATGCCTCGTCCACGTTCGCCCCTTCGGCCGTGGGATCGGCGTTGATCGCCGGGCGGCTCGTCACGCTACCTCGACCGCCGCTGCTCCAGGCATTCGCTCCTAGGGCCCAGCGAGTTAGCCCGGTCGTGACTTGCACAAGCTCGTCATTGCCTTCGTTACGTAGCATCAGGTTCACCGTGTTCGGAACGCAGAGCCCTAAGCTTCTTGATCGCAGGCTGCATCGTTCACCTCGAAGTGTCTTTCCGGCCAGGTTGGGGCAGTCGGCTGCTCCAGGCAATTAGCGGGTCTGCCGCACCTCATGGATCGCCTCACAAGACAATTTAGGATCACCAGTCTCTTGCGGACGGTGGCCCATAGTGGATTTGCGATGTGGAAGGGCCGCCAGCTACTATGAATGATTTTGGACGGGTTCTGGGACTAGGCCGGGCCGCTGTCGCCCGGCACGCACAGTGGTGCCGCCCGCTGGGATTGAAATGGTGACGCGACCGACAGGTGGTGCGCTGCGTCCTGTTCGGACAGTAGGGCGAGGACCGTTAGGGGTTCGTGCCACAAGAGCAGGATCTCGGCTGCGGAATGGCCTGCTTCCGGCGACTGGCCGAGTGGCGCGAGGCGGGAGTCCGGCAAAGCCTGCACGAGGTACTGCCGGCCGATCCGCATGCTGCGGACATGCTCGACTGGCTGTAGGCGCTGTTCGACAATTCGTACGTGTGGGATCAGAAGGGCGACCCACGATAGGTCGGCAGCGTCGAAACCGGCTCGAAACGTCATGTCATCATCGAAGGCGCGAGTATCCCGCTCGCTGTCAGTCTGACCGTCGGCAACCGGCTCGACGTCTCCAGTTCACGCCGCTAATCAATTCCGTCCCAATAGTGCGAGCACTGCGGCGGCTCTGCCGCCTGCCGGATGCGCTCGAATCCGATCGAGGCTATGGCGACGAAATCTACACGATCAGGGCATCGCGCACTACATTTTCGCTCAACTCGCTACAAGGCACGGCCGATTGGCGCTCGCCAGTGGGCGTGGATCGAACCGTCGCATCGCTGCACTGTTCCTCCGCGATTGGGTCCGCTGGCAGATTCTCAAGGACATTCGCCAAAGGCCTTCACGTGCCCGGCCTGCCGGATCATTGCTAATGACGTCTCGTCAAACGATTCAGTGTCAAGACTCCGACCGCGTGGCGCTGACCTGTTGGCCCGTGATCGAAGATCACGTGTAGGTCAGGTGACTGTGTGAGCCCAGCCGGGGGCGTCACCGGCAGGCCCACTTCCAGGCCGCTGGTTCGTGTTTTCCGCAGTGTGGATTAGAATATCTGAGGATGGCGATGTCTGAGACCTTCAGCGATGTCTGAGACCTTCCGAGGCCAGGATAGTGCGATTGCCGTTATTGGTGTGTCGTGCCGTCTGCCACGCGCCGCTGGTCCGGCAGCATTCTGGACCCTGTTACGCGATGGGCTGGACGCGATCTCATCCACTCCTGCTGATCGCTGGGGCGTCACTCCGTTCGACCCGGGCAATCCGCCCCTGGGTACAGGGTATGGGGGCTACCTTGACGGGGTTGACCAGTTCGATGCTGGGTTTTTCGGGATTTCGCCACGGGAAGCTGCCGCCGTTGACCCGCAGCAGCGACTGACGCTTGAGCTGAGCTGGGAGGCGCTTGAGGACGCCGGCGTCGTGCCGGAGCGAATTAGGGGCACCCGCGTCGGGGTGTTCATCGGTGCGAATAAGGATGACTACGCAACCCTATCGCGCCGGTACGGTTTGGAGGCAATCACTGCGCACAGCAACACCGGCCTGCAGCGTGGCATGATCGCCAACCGGGTGTCGTATACGCTCGGGTTGACTGGACCGAGCATCACCGTCGATACCGCCCAGTCGTCGTCGCTAGTTGCCATTCACCTCGCCTGTGACAGCCTGCGTCGCGGCGAGTGTTCCAGCGCAATTGTCGGCGGCGTTATTCTCAATCTCAGCTCAGAGGCTGCCGTTGAGTTGTCGAGGTTCGGGGCACTGTCGCCGGATGGCCGCTGTTTCACATTTGATGCTCGAGCCAACGGGTTCGTGCGCGGCGAAGGCGGTGCAGTAGTTGTACTGAAACCGTTACGGCAGGCATTGGTCGACGGTGACCACGTGTATTGCATCATTCGCGGCAGCGCTATCAACCACGATGGGATAAGCGAAGGTCTGACGGTTCCTAGTGCCTCCGCGCAGGAGGAGGTCATTCGGTTCGCGCATGAACGCGCAGGCGTACAAGCAGCAGACATTCAGTATGTCGAGTTGCACGGCACTGGCACGAAGGTTGGTGATCCGATCGAGGCGGCCGCGCTGGGCGCGGCCGTTGGCAGGCCCCGCCGTGCTTACGGTCCACTGCGGGTGGGATCGGTTAAGACGAACATTGGCCATCTTGAGTGTGCCGCGGGTATCGCCGGATTACTCAAGGTGATCTTGGCAATCTACCATCGCCAGATTCCCGCCAGCTTGAACTTCCGGCAGGCGAGTCCGTGGGTTCGGCTGGAGGAACAGAACCTACAGGTTCAGACGCAGACCGCTGGATGGCCGGATCCCAGCCGGCCGCTGGTTGCGGGCGTTAGCTCGTTTGGCATGGGCGGCACCAACTGCCACGTCGTCGTAAGCGAGGTCGCCGACGTTGAGGTTGTTGAGAGTGTCAGGCTCGGCGGGCCGATGGGGTCGGCGCCGTTGGCACTGTCGCTGTCGGCGAGAACGGCCCGTGCGTTGGGTGAGCAGGCGATGAGGCTACGGGCGTTCGCGACCGAGCAGCCGGAGATCTCGGCCCGGGATGTGGCCTGGACTCTGGCCACCGCCCGGTCGGTGTTTGCGCATCGGGCGGTGGTGGTGGCCGAGGATTTGGCCGGGTTCCTGGCCGGGTTGCAGGATCTGGCCGGGTTGCAGGATCCGGCCGGGTTGCAGGATCTGGACGCCTCGCCGGTGGTGGTTCGTGGTGTCGCGGCTGGTGCGGGTAGCGCGACGGGTCCGGTGTTCGTGTTTCCGGGTCAGGGAGCGCAGTGGGTGGGCATGGGTGTGGCGTTGTG
>NZ_JBFABB010000089.1:0-29009 GCF_040640035.1 Micromonospora sp. NPDC023633
GGGGTCGGGCGGGGCCGGGGCGGCCGGTCGGACCGCGCGGCCACTGTCCAGGCGGCGAGCTGACCCACCCGCTTGGCCGCCTCGGTGAGGCGCTCCTCGGGCAGGTCGCCGGCGACGACCGCGGCGACGATGGCGTCCCGCAGCAGCCGGGCCGACCCCTCGTCGGCGCGCTCCCCGCCCACGCAGATCGCGTCGGCGCCGGCGGCGAGGGCGCGCACCGCCGCGCCCGCGAAGCCGTAGCGGTCGGCGACCGCCCGCATCTCCACCGCGTCGGTGACCACGACGCCGGAGAAGCCCAGTTCGTCGCGGAGCAGCCCGCCCAGGATCCGGCCGCTGAGGGTGGCCGGCAGCTCCGGGTCCAGCGCCGGCACCAGCAGGTGGCCGGTCATCACCGCCTGCACCCCGGCGGCCACGGCGGCCCGGAACGGGGCCAGCTCCACGGCGTCGAGGCGGGCCCGGTCGGCGGTGATCCAGGGCAGGTCGTGGTGCGAGTCGACCTTGGTGTCGCCGTGCCCGGGGAAGTGCTTGGCGCAGGCGGCGACCCCGCCCGCCTGGAGGCCGCGCACCCATGCGGCGGTGTGCCGGGCGACCAGCGCCGGCTCGGCGCCGAAGGCGCGTACGCCGATGACCGGGTTGGCCGCGTTGGAGTTGACGTCGGCGTCGGGGGCGTAGTTGAGGGTGATCCCCAGGGCGGCGAGGTCGGCGCCCAGGTCGTGGGCGACCTCCTCGGTCAGGGCCGGGTCGTCCACCGCGCCGAGGGCGAAGTTGCCGGGCCGGGAGCTGCCCCGGGCGGACTCGATCCGGGTCACGTCGCCGGCCTCCTCGTCGATGGCGACGACGACGTCGGGGCGCTCGGCGCGCAGGGTCGCGGTGAGGGCGGCCACCTGCTCCGGGTCAACCACGTTGCGGGCGAAGAGCACCACGGAGCCGAGGCCCTCGCCGAGCCAGCGGCAGATCCAGGGCGGCGGCGTGGTGCCGACGAACCCCGGCTGCAGGACGGCGGCGGCCAGGGAGGCCAGGCTCCCGCCGGCGGCGCTCACGCCGGCACCCCCGCCCGGTGCGCGGCGGCGCGGGGCGCCACCTCCCGGCGTCCCGTGGTCGGCTCGGTGCGCCCGCTCACGCCGGCCCGCCCGCGTGGTGGCTGATGTGTCGCTCGCTCATGCGGTCGTCGTACCCCCGTCTTCTCCGCGCCCGGCGGCCCGCCACCAGCGGCGGTGCTGACATGGTCACACCGCGCGAAGAAATAGTCAATAAACCTTACAGTTGCCCTCCGGCCCGGCGCTGGGGACAGTTCGGGGATGGATCCCCTGCTGCTGGCCGACGCGACGAGCCCGGCCGACATCCCCGGCGTACGCCTGCTCGGCCTCGTCGTCGGCGGCCTGTTGCTGCTCGCCGCGATCCGCGCGATGTTCCGGCGCTGAGCGCGCCGCGTGCCAGCCGCCCGCGGTTCGACGGCGGCCACCGGGGTACCGCCTGCCTCGTTGACCCGGTGACGACACGGCGAGGGGGAACGATGAGGATCGGCTACTTTCTGTCCACCGAGGAGTACACGCCGGCCGAGCTGCTGGAGCAGGCGCGCGGCGCGGAGCGGGCCGGCTTCGAGGCGCTCTGGATCTCCGACCACTACCACCCGTGGACGGACGCGCAGGGGCAGAGCCCGTTCGTCTGGTCGGTGATCGGCGCGCTCAGCCAGGTCTGCCAGCTCCCGGTCACCACCGCCGTCACCTGCCCGACCGTGCGCATCCACCCGGCCGTCGTGGCGCAGGCGGCGGCCACCAGCGCGGTCATGCACTCCGGTCGGTTCGTGCTCGGGGTGGGCAGTGGCGAGGCGCTCAACGAGCACATCCTCGGCGACGCCTGGCCGCAGACCGACGTCCGGCTGGAGATGCTGGAGGAGGCCGTCGAGGTGATGCGCGAGCTGTGGCGCGGCGGCTTCGTCAACCACCACGGCAAGCACTACACCGTCGAGCACGCGCGGATCTACACGCTGCCGGACACTCCCCCGCCGGTCTACGTCTCGGGCTTCGGCCCCAAGGCCGTCGACCTGGCGGCCCGCATCGGCGACGGCTTCGTCAACACCTCGCCCGACGCCGGGCTGGTCCGGCGGTTCAGGGAGGGCGGCGGCGGTGACAAGCCGTGCCAGGCCGGCTTCAAGGCGGCGTACGCGCCCAGCGAGGAGGAGGGCATGCGGATCGCGTACGAGCGCTGGCCGAACGCCGGGGTGCCGGGCGAGCTGTCCCAGGTGCTGCCCTCCCCGCGGCACTTCGAGCAGGCCGCCGAGCTGGTCCGCCCGGAGATGATGAAGGACGCGTTCGTCTGCGGGCGGGACACCGACGCGCACCTGGCGAAGATCGAGGAGTACGCCAAGGCGGGCTTCGACGAGGTCTACGTGGCCAACACCGGCCCGAACTGGCAGGGCCTGCTCGACCTCTACCAGCGCGAGGTGTTTCCCCGCGTGCGCTGACCGCGCCGGCCCCGGGCGCCCCCGCCGGTGGGGCTGCCCGGGCTCAGCGCGGGCTGGGGCGTGTCCTGTCGATCTTGTAGTGGTTGATCGTTGACGCACACGCCCCATCACGGGCAAGTCGCACATTACTCCCGTGAGCGCCTCACCCTGGCCTGGCCATTGCCGCTTCTGCCGAATTTGTGATCCGGGCACGGAGTGTGCGGGATCTTTATTTCGTCAGCGACCGGCCTGAGTGATGCCGCTGCTGTCGACGGTCGTCATATCGAATACATAGAGACTCGTCGATCAACTTGATCCACCGGGTGCGTGTGGTCGAGAATCGACGCCGTGGAAGACGTGCATTTCTCTCAGGACTGGGTCCCATTGCTGGGCCAACTTGACCGGCACGTGTCTTCCGGGCTGCTTTCGCCGGACACGGCGGCGTTGTCCGATCTGATGAGAATCTATCAGGTGCCGGGAGTCAGCATCGCAGTCGGGCACGTGAGCGGGCGGATGTGGGCGGCGGGCTATGGCGTCACGGGTGGCGAGACCTCGACGCCGGTGACCGCGGGCACCGCGTTTGCAGCCTGTTCGATCAGTAAGCATGTCGCCGCGTTCGGCGCATTGCTACTGGTCCAGGACGGTGTCCTGAATCTGGACACCGGCATCGGTGAGTACCTCTCCTCGTGGCAACTGCTCGACCGCGAGGGTCAGCAACCGAGAGTTACGTTACGACAATTGCTGGCGCACACGGCGGGTCTGTCCGACACCTGGTACCGCGGCTATGCCGCAGATCGCGCCCCGTCGCTGTTACAGGTCCTGGAAGGCAGCGGCTCGACGACCACTCCACCGGTTCGGTCGACCCTGTTGCCGGGTAGCCGTTTCCGATACTCGGGCAGCCACTACTCGGTGCTCCAGCAGCTGATGGTGGACGCGACCGGAACCCCGTTCGAGGAACTCATGCAAACTCTGGTGCTGGAACCGGTCGCCATGACCGACAGCAGCTTTGACAGGCAGTTTCCGCACCAGCGACAGCATCTGGTGGCTCGTGGCCATCACGGGGGCGGCACCGGCGTTCCCGGCGGTTGGCGAGTGCAACCGGAGACGGCCGCAGCTGGACTGTGGAGCACCCCGACCGACCTGCTCCGGCTCGACCTCGAGATCGCCCGGGCGGCCTCGGGAGACTCGAAGCTGCTCGACCGCGGCCTGGCCACCGAGATGTGGACACCGCAGGTTCCTGCCGGCACCTACGGGCTCGGTACTGAGGTCGACGACCGCGCCGGGCGCCGGCGTGTCGGACACACCGGGTTGAACGTTGGCTACACCTGCTTTTCCTACGTGTGGCCCGACAGCGGCACCGCAGTCGCTGCGATGACCAACTCTGAGGATGGATGGGAGCTGCTGGCCAGCATCCGCGCCGCCGCGGACCGTCGGTACGCCAGCAGTATCACAGCCGCGCCGCTTAGTGACGTGACGGGCCGCTATGTCTTACACGACGACTACCCAATCGACATCGCGGTCACCAACGGCCAACTGACCTTCTCCGCCGCTGACCAGCAACCGGTTGTACTACTGGCAGACCCAGACGGTCGCTACCTACACCCAGGGCTCGATCTGGAAGTCCGGTTCCTACAGACCAACGACCAGCCCTACATCCTGGAACTGCGGCAGGAAGGAGTCACGCAGACCGCGACACCCAAGCGACCCGAATAGCCAGGTATCCACCTGTGAGCTTGCAGCGGCCGACGATGTGCTGGCCTCTGTTCGCACCTCGTCGGCCAGTTCGAACAGCCGCAGGCCACGCCCTGTGCGCGGTCGGAGCTTCGGCCTCTCCGGGACTGCCGGTGCCCCGATGAGCCGGGCCGCGATGGAGGAGGCCATCCGCGGCTTCCTCGCCGAGATCGACCCCGCTACCGGCCATCTGGCGGAGTGACGGCGACTGGCGGCCCTCGACGAAGGCGCGGGTGGTGGCCACGACCCAGCCGTCCCTCGGCAACCAGGCGCGCGGGTCGCCGGCGTCACCCGGGCCGCCGGTTTCGCCGCTGATCACGGCGGGTACCTCCGGCCCTCGATGAAACCGTCCACGCACTCGACGACACTGCGCCGCGCGGCCAAGAGCCTCTTCGGCTGGACCGCACTGCGGCCCCACCAGTTGGCCGCCATGCGGGCGGTGATGAAGCGCCGTGACGCCCTGGTGGTGCTGCCCACCGGCGCCGGCAAGTCGGCGATCTACCAGATCCCGGCCAGCCTGATCCCCGGCCCGACCGTGGTGATCTCCCCGCTGCTCGCCCTCCAGCAGGACCAGATCGCGGCGCTCAACGAGCGGCAGCGACCGGAGCTGCGCGCGGTGCGGATCAGCTCGAACGAGTCGGCGGCCCAGCAGGCGGAGGCGATCGCCGAGATCCGCGAGGGGCGGGCCGAGTTCCTCTTCATCACCCCGGAGCAGCTCGCCAACCCCGACCGGATGGCCGAGGTGAAGTCGCTGAAGCCGGCGCTGGTGGCGATCGACGAGGCGCACTGCATCTCCGCCTGGGGGCACGACTTCCGCCCCGACTACCTGGCGCTGGGCCACCTCATCGACGGCATCGGCCGGCCGCCGGTGGTGGCGCTGACCGCCACCGCCTCCCCGCCCGTACGCGACGACATCATCGCCCGGCTGCGGCTGACCGAGCCCGAGGTGGTGGTCTCCGGGCTGGACCGGCCGAACCTGTTCCTCGAGGTGGCGCACTGCCCGACCGAGGACTACCGGTGGCGGCGGCTGATCGCGCTGCTGCGCGACGACACCCGGCCCGGCATCATCTACGTGCCCACCCGGCGCTCCGCCGAGGAGCTGGCGGCCCGGCTCACCGATGCCGGCTTCCCGGCGCAGTACTACCACGGCGGGATGGCGGCCGGGGCCCGCGCCGAACTGCACGAGGCGTTCCTCGCCGACCAGGTGCCGATCATGGTGGCCACCTCCGCCTTCGGCATGGGCATCGACAAGCCGAACATCGCCTGGGTGGTCCACATGGCGCTGCCGGACTCGCCCGACAGCTACTTCCAGGAGATCGGGCGGGCCGGCCGGGCCGGCGCCCCGGCCCGGGTGCTGCTGCTGTGGCAGGCCGAGGACGTCGGGCTCCAGCGCTTCTTCAGCGGCGGCCTGCCGAACGCCGACGAGCTGCGCGACCTGTCCGCGCTGCTGCGCAAGAAGGCACGGTCCAAGAAGGAGCTGCGCGAGGTCACCGGCCTCGGCCCGCGCAAGCTCGGCCAGTACCTCGCCCTGCTGGAGCAGGTGGGAGCGGCCGAGCCGAGGGCGAGGCAGCGCATCGGCGCCCCCCGCTACTCCCCCGCGCCGGTGGACGCCGCCGCGGCGGCCCTGGCGGAGGCCGGGCGGCAGCAGACCGTGACCCGGTCGCGTACGGACATGATGCGGGCCTTCGCCGAGACCACCGCCTGCCGGGGGCAGACGCTGCTGGCCTACTTCGGTGAGCAGATGGCCCAGGTCTGCGGGCACTGCGACAACTGTCACGCCGGCACCAGCACCCCGGACGACGGCGCGGTCGGGCCGTTCCCCGTGCACAGCCAGGTCCGGCACCCGGAGTGGGGTCACGGCCTGGTGCTCAGCTACGAGGAGGACCGGATGACGGTTCTCTTCGACGAGGTGGGGTACAAGACGCTGTCCGTCAGCGTGGTGTCCGAGCAGGGCCTGCTGACCCTCGACTAGCCTGAGCCGGGCACCGCTGGCGGGGCCCGTGGACGACGAGCGACATCAGTGCGGAAAGGGGCGTTGCCGTGATCGAGCAGCCGGCGTACACCGGATTCGGCTTCTCCGACGAGGAGTGGGGGCTGCTGGTCGGCCTGCCGCAGTCGGTGCTGACCGCAGCGAGTGCCGCCGAGTCCGACGGCACCCGGCGCACCATGGCCGAGAACGCGGCCGGGTTGGAGACCATCGCCGCCGGCCGGGAGTCGGCCAGCCCGCTGGTCGCGGCCGTGGCCGGCGAGATCGTCTCGCGGGTGGGCGACCCGGAGGCCGGCGAGGAGATGCCGGTCATCGCGCCGTCCGACCCCGGCGCCTACCTGGAGGACGTGCTGGGTCGGGCCAGGGAGGCGGCGGTGCTGCTGGCCGCCCGGACGGACGAGGGCGAGGCCGGCGCCTACAAGCACTGGCTGGTGGACATCGCCGAGCAGGTGGTGGGCGCCGCCTCCAGCGGCGGCATCCTGGGCCTCGGCGGGGACGTCGTCAGCGACTCGGAGCGGCGCTTCCGCGACCGGCTCTCCCAGGTGCTCAACGACTGACGCGCCGACGACCACGGCGGCACCGGACGAGGTCCGGTGCCGCCGTCGCGCATTCCGGCGAGGGTGATCGGCTGGCGGCCGGTGGTGGCGCGATCGTGGCCGGGTGACGATGGGGCGGCGGGGCCGGCCCGGCCGGTGGCCCTCAGGCCACGCGGCGGCGGAACAGCGCGGCGGCCAGCAGCACCGAGACGGCCAGGATGCCGAGGCACCAGGCCACCGCGAGGGCCGGGGCGGTGCCCGTCGGGGTGCCCAGCAGCAGGGCCCGCAGCGTCTCGATGACGGGCGTGACCGGCTGGTGGTCGGCGAAGCCGCGCAGCCAGCCCGGCATCGTCTCCACCGGCACGAAGGCGCTGCTCGGGTACGGCAGGAACATCACCAGGAAGGTGAAGCCGTTGGCGGCCTCCGGGGTACGGGCCAGCAGGCCGAACGCCGCCGACAGCCACGACACGGCGAGCAGGAAGAGCAGCAGCACCCCGAAGGCGGCCAGCCACCGCAGCGGCGCGACGGCCGGACGGAAGCCGATGGCGACGGCGACGGCCAGCACCAGCACGGTGGAGACGGTGTTGCGGGCGACGCTGGCGGCGACGTGCCCGCCGAGGATCGCGGTGGCGCCGACGTCCATCGTGCGGAACCGCTCGACGACCCCGTTGGTCAGGTCGGTGGTGACGCTGACGGCGGTGCCCGCCGCGCCGAAGCCGGCGCAGAGCAGCAGCACGCCGGGCACCACGTAGGTGACGTACCGGCTGCCGGTGTCGATCGCGCCGCCGAAGAGGTAGACGAAGAGCAGCATCAGGATCACCGGCAGCAGCAGCGAGGTCAGCAGCGCGTCGACGTTGCGCCGGGACAGCCGTACGCAGCGCGCCACCATGACGAGGGCCTCGCCGGCACGGGTCGGCCGCAGGGTCAGCTCAGACACCGGCCGCCTCCCGCCGGACGGTCACCGGGTCGCCGGTGAGGGTGAGGAAGACGTCGTCCAGGGTCGCCTCGCGGACGGTGAACCGGGCGAGCCCCCGCCGGTCGGGGTCGACCTCGTCGAGCAGGTGGCGGACCTCCGGCGCGCCGCCGTCGGTGGCGACCGCCAGCTCCAGCCGGGCCGGGTCTCGGTGCGTGACCCGGTCGCCGAGGCGGTGCGCCGCCGCGGCGAAGCTCTCCGCGTCGCGCAGCGTCAGCTCCAGCCGGTGGGCGCCGAAGCGGCGCTTGAGGTCGCCCGCGCTCCCCTCGGCGGCCAGCCGGCCCCCGTGCAGCACCCCGATCCGGTCGGCGAGCCGGTCGGCCTCCTCGAGGTACTGGGTGGTGAGCAGCACCGTCACCCCGGCACCGGCCAGCTCGGCGACCACCTCCCACAGCCCCTGCCGGCTGCGCGGGTCGAGGCCGGTGGTCGGCTCGTCAAGGAAGATCACGGACGGCTCGCCGACCAGGCTGGCCGCGAGGTCGAGGCGGCGGCGCATCCCGCCGGAGTAGGTCACCACCCGCCGCCCGCCGGCCGCGACCAGGTCGAAGCGCTCCAGCAGGTCCGTGGCGCGCCGTCGGGCGGCGGCCGGGGCCAGCCCGGCCAGCCGGGCCATCATGTGCAGGTTCTCCGCGCCCGTCTGCTGGTCGTCGAGCGCCGCGTGCTGGCCGGCGAGGCTGATCGCCCGCCGGACCCGGCCCCGGTCGCGGACCACGTCGTGGCCGTCCACCCGGGCCACGCCCCCGTCGGGCGCGGTGAGCGTGGCCAGGATCCGGACGGTCGTGGTCTTGCCCGCCCCGTTGGGGCCCAGCAGGGCGTGCACGCTGCCCCGGGCGACCCGCATGGTCAGGCCGTCGAGCACCGCCACCCCGCCGTAGGACTTGCGCAGGTCGACGGTCTCCACCGCCGCGGCTGCTGTCTCCATCACCCGTGACCCTCCGTGTTCTGTGTATGCCATACGCTGTTCTGCGTGCACCATACGCAGAAGCTAGGATGGCGGTCAACACCGCGCACCGGGAGGTGAGGATGAGCGACGCCCACGTCGAGCTGCCGGAGAGCATCGAGCTCGCCTGGGGCCTGCGGGAACGGCCCGGCAGAGGACCCCGGCGCAGCCTCACCATGGAGCAGGTGGTGGCCGCCGGCATCCGGGTGGCCGAGGCCGACGGGCTGCCCGCGGTGTCGATGAGCCGGGTGGCCGGCGAGCTGGGCGTGGCCACCATGTCGCTCTACCGCTACGTCTCCGCCAAGGGCGACCTCTTGGACCTCATGGCCGACGCCGCGTACGGGGACCCGCCCGCGCCTCGCGGCCCGGACGAGGGCTGGCGGCCGGCCCTCGCCCGCTGGGCGCTCGGCAACGTGACGGCGATCCACCGCCACCCCTGGATCCGGCAGGTGCCCATCAGCGGCCCCCCGTTGGGCCCCAACCAGGTGCGCTGGATGGAGCAGGGGCTGGCCGCCCTGCGCGGCACCGGCCTGCGCGCCGCCGAACGGCTGTCGACGATCATGCTGGTCAGCGGGTACGCCCGGAACTGGGCCACGCTCACGGCCGACCTCGACGAGGCGGCGGCGCGCGAGCAGCTCGACCCGGACGACGTCGGCGCGCGGTACTGGCACCAGCTCGCCCGGCTGACCCGGCACGGCCCCTACCCCGCGATCCGGGAACTGCTGGCGGAGAACGTCGACGGCGCGGAGGACGAGGAGTTCGAGGCGGAGTGGCAGTTCGGCCTCGACCGGATCCTCGACGGCGTCGAGGCGCTGATCCGCAGCCGGAGGGCCACGGACTGAGTCGGCCCCGGCCGGCGCGACCGGCGCCACCGACCGGGGCCGGAAGGCGTCCCGGGCGGGCGGAGTGCCCACGGTGGACAATGGCCACCGGACCGGCGCGAGGACGGGGGGAAGCGGATGCTTCGGCGGACCACCGTCGACACCGAGCAGGTGCCGGCGGCCGACCGCTTCGAGATGTGGCTCGACACGGTGGCGCGCGCGGCGGCGCCGCTGCGGATCCACAGCGAGCACGCGCACGACTTCGCCGCCCGGGTGGAGATCGTGGAGCTCGGCCCGATCCGGGTGATCAACTACCGGTACCCGTCGCTGGAGGGCGTCCGGACGCCGAAGCTGGCGCGCGAGTCGGCCCCCGAGATCTACACGCTGGCGCTCACCATCGACGGCGACGGCGCGGCCAGCCAGGCCGGCCGCAGCGCCGTGCTGGGGCCGAAGGAACTCATCTTCTACGACGGGTCGCGGCCGCACGGGGTCCGGCACCTCGGCGACGACGACGGCCGCGAGCCGGCCCGCTCCGTCGTCGCGGTCATCCCGCACGCCGCGCTGCCACTGCCGCCGGACCGGCTGGCGCCCCTGCTCGTCGGCCGGATGTCCGGCACCGAGGGGATCGGCGCGCTGCTGGCCCAGTTCCTCCTCCAGATCGCCCGCCATCCGGAGCAGTACCACGCCGGCGACGCCGCCCGGCTCGGCGCCGTCGGGCTCGACCTGGCGTCCACCATGCTCGGCCGGCACCTGGCGGCCGAGGACGTCGTGCCGACCGAGGTCCGCCGGCGCGCCCTCGTCACCCAGGTGCGGGCGTACATCCAGCGGCATCTCGGGGACGCGACGCTCAGCCCGCAGGTGGTGGCGGACGCGCACCACGTCTCGCTGCGTACCCTGCACCGGCTCTTCGAGGCCGAGGAGTCGACGGTCGCGTCGTACATCCGCGAGCTGCGGCTGGCGCGGTGCCGGCACGACCTCGCCGACCCCGTCCTGCGCGGCCAGCCGGTCCAGGCGATCGGGGCCCGCTGGGGCTTTCCCGACAAGGCGCACTTCAGCCGGGTCTTCCGTAAGGCGCACGGCGTCGGGCCGCAGGCCTGGCGGGCCGGCCAGCCGGAGAAAGCGGCACGGGAAGTCAACCCGGTGGCGTCCACGGTCAACCCGGTCGGGGCAGACTGACGTCCGAGGCAAGCCGATCCCCCTGCCACGGCGCCGTGGGGTCGGACCGCCAACGGGGGCCGTGGCGAGGCGCCCGCCGCCCACGGAGGCGGCGGGCGGCCGCCCGGTGACCACCCGCCCCCGCAGCCCCGCGCCCGGAGCGGACGAGCCGGGACGCCTCAGGCGTCCTCGAGCAGTTCGAGCACGATCCGCTCGGCCTTCTCGCGGGGCGTCGCGGGGTCGACCGGGGCCACCACGCCGTCGTGGAAGAGGTCGACCACGCGCGGGTCGACGTAGGACGTGCGCGCCACGGTGGCGGTGTTGCCGAGCAGCTCCGCGACGTCGCGCATCACCGCCGCGACCGCCCTCCTGCGGGCGGTGGTCGAGCGCGGCGTGCCCACCGTCGCCAGTTCGGTCGCCGCCAGCACCGTGGCGTGCCAGGTGCGGAAGTCCTTCGCCGTCATCTCCCCGCCGCTGGCGTCCCGCAGGTACTCGTTGACCTCGTCGCTGCGCACGTCGCGCCAGTCCCCGCCGTCCCGGTAGCCGAACAGCCGGTCGGCCGTGCGCCGGCGGCGGCGCAGGTTGACCAGCACCCGGCACAGCTCCGGGTCCTCGATGCGGCGCACCTGCTCGATGCCGCCCTTCGCGGGGAACTCGAACACCACGCAGCCGCCCCGGGACCGGGCGTGCTCGGGGCGCAGGGTGGACACCCCGAACGTGGGGTCGTCGCCGGCCGCGTACTGGTCGCTGCCGACCCGGAACATCCCCATGTCGAGCAGCCGGGTCACCGTCGCCAGCACCCGGTCGCGGTACAGCCCCCGGCCGGACAGGTCCCGCCCGACGCGCTCGCGCAGCACCGGCAGCCGCCGGGCCACCTCCAGCACGTGGTCGAACTTGGCCTCGTCGCGCTTCTCGCGCCACTTCGGGTGGTAGAGGTACTGCTTGCGCCCGGCCGCGTCGATGCCGGTGGCCTGGATGTGCCCGTTCGGGTACGGACAGATCCACACGTCGCGCCAGGCCGGCGGGATCACCAGCTCCCGCAGCCGGCCCAGCTGGTCGGGGTCGCGGACCGGCTGCCCCGAGGGGTCGAGGAAGAGCCAGCCCCGACCGCGCCGGCGTCGCCCGTACCCCGGCCTGCCCGGATCACTACGCCGCAACCGCACCGGAGACCCGCCCCGCCCGTTCCACCTCGGCCACGGCGGCCACCACCTCGTCGACCCCGATGGCCGCCAACGTCGGGTGGCTTCCTACCCCGTCCCACCTGGGCCAATCCCCGGTGCCCGCCCACAGCGCGCGGTGCCGGGGCCGGCCCGGCGGCGGCCCCCACTGCGCCGGGGAGACCGGGCCGAAGAGCACCACCGACGGGGTGCGGTAGCCGGTCGCCAGGTGCGCCACGCCCGTGTCCCCACTGACCACCAGCCGGGCGTACGCCACCAGCGCCGCCAGCGCGCCCAGGTCCGTCCGGCCGGCCAGCACCGCGTCGGCGGGCAGCCCCGCGTCGTCCGCGATCCGCTGCGCCGTCGTCCGCTCCTCGGGGCTGCCGCTCAGCACCACCCGGTGCCCCCGGGCGGCCAGTTCCCGGGCCAGCGCGGCGAACCGTCCGGGCGGCCACCGCTTCGCCGGGACCTTGGAGCCCGGGTGCAGCACGGTCACGCCGCTCGGCACGCCGCCGGGGGCCGGGCGCCGCAGGTCCAGGTCGGTGCGGTCGACGGGGACGTCGTACCAGTCGAGGAGCCGGCACCAGCGGTCGACCTCGTGTTCGTCGGCGCGCCAGCCGGGGCCGTCGTGGTGACCGGCCTCCGGGCTGGCGTAGGCGAGCAGCCGGCCGGGGCGGGTGCCGGCGAGCATCAGGTGGGACTCGGGGCCACGCCCGTGCAGGTTGACCGCAAGGTGCGGCGTCCGCAGGGCCGGGTCGGGACGACCGAGCCCGTCCGTGGGCACCAGCCGGTCGACGCCGCCGACCAGGTCGACCAGCGGAGCCAGCCAGCCCGGTGCGGCGAGGACGAGCTCCCGGTCGGGGTGGGCGGCGCGCAGGGCGCGCAGGGCCGGGGTGGCGGTGGCGAGGTCGCCGACGCCGAGGGCGCGCAGGGCGAGGATCACGGGTAGGAGGTCTCCCGGTCGGCGCAGACCACCATCTCGCGGACGGCGCAGCCGGCGGGCTGGGACAGCGCGAACATGACGGCGGCGGCGGTGTCGACGGGGTCGTTGAGGACGGCGTCGGCGCCGGGCTTGTACGCGGCGTCGCGGTCGTCGAAGAAGGCCGTGCGCATGCCGCCGGGCACGAGGAGGGTGACGCCGACCCTGCCGGCGAGTTCGGCGGCGAGGGCCCGGGTGAAGCCGACGACCCCGAACTTCGCGGCGCAGTACGCGGTCGCGTCGGCGACGGCCTTGACCCCCAGCGTGGAGGCGACGGTGACGATGCTCCCCCGGGAGGTCTCCAGGAAGGGCAGGGCGGCCCGCACCACGGCCGCCGTGGCGAGCAGGTCCACGGCCACGATCCGGTCCCAGGTCTCGCCGGGCACGTCCGCCAGCTTCCCCGGCACGTCCATCCCCGCCGCCGTGACCACCGCGTCCAGCCCGCCCGACCGCTCGGCGAGCTGCCGGGTGGCGGCCTCGGCGGCGCGGGTGTCGGCCAGGTCGCACTCCACCCACGGCACCCCGTCGGCGGGCGCCTGCCGGTCCAGCACCAGCGGCCGTCCGCCGGCCCGGGCCACGGCCGCGACCACGGCGGCGCCCAGGCCGCTCGATCCGCCGGTGACCAGCACGGTCCGCCCCACGCCTGGCGCACCGCCGCTCATCGGGTGCCCTCCGCCCTGCTCCGCCGGCCGAGGACGGGCCGGCCGGCCCGCGTCCGTTCGTGCTCGCCGCCGGGCCGTGTCGACGAGCCGCCGGGGGCGGGGCCGGGTGGCGGCGCACAGGCCGGCGGCACGGTGTCGGTGAGCGGCGGCCCGCCGAGCGGACGGGCCGCGCCGGCGGTGCCGGTCGACCGGGCGGCGGCGATCAGCCCGGTGGTGGAGCGGCCGTCCAGGTACGGCACCACGACGGCGTTGCCGCCCCACCGGCGCAGCACCTCCGCTTCGGGCAGGGCGGGCTCGCCGCCGTCGCCGGCGTAGTCGCCGCCCTTCACCCAGATGTCCGGCCGCAGCCACGACAACGCCGCGTGCGGGGTGGCCTCGTCGAAGATCATGACCGCGTCGACGCAGCTCAGCGCCGCGAGCAGCCGGGCCCGGTCGCCCTGCGGGGTCACCGGCCGGTCCGGACCCTTCAGCCCCGACACGCTCGCGTCGGAGTTGAGGCAGACCACCAGGCAGTCGCCGAGCTGCCGGGCGGCCTGCAACGTCGCCACGTGACCGGCGTGCAGCAGGTCGAAGCAGCCGCCGGTGGCCACCACCGTCCCGCCGGACGCGCGTACCGCCGACACCACGCCGGCCGCGGCGGCCACCCCGACGCGCTCGCCGCCGGGGCTGGAGACCGCCGGCGGCAGCGGACGCGCCGGGCGCGGCAGCGCCGTCGCCACTCCCCCGCCGGCCACGTACGCCGACGCCTCGGCGACCGCCTCCTGCACCGCCTCGGAGACCAGGGCCCCCCGCGCCAGGGCGAGGCTGGCGGTGGCCGCGAACCGGTCACCGGCGCCGCAGGTGTCCCCCTCGGCGGTGGCCGGGGCGGGCACCACCATCGGGGTCGCGCCGGCGTGGCAGAGCAGCGCCCCGTCCCCGCCCAGGGTCACCGCGACCGCGCCCGCGCGCCAGCGCTGGCGCAGCCCCTGCGCGCCCCGGGACGCCGTCGCCAGCCGGGTCGCCCCCGGCGGGACCGTGACCAGCTCCCGCACCTCGGACTCGTTGGGGGTCACGAGGTGCACCCCCGGCACGGCCGCCGGTCCCCGCGGGTGTGGATCCCAGACCACCGGCGCCCGGGTGGCGGCGAGGGCCGCCCGCAGCGCGGGCTGCCGGGCGACGCCCCGCCCGTAGTCGCTGACCAGCACGGCGGAGGCGCGGGCGATCACCCGCAGCACCGCCTCGGACGGTTCCCCCGGCGTGCCGGCCGCCCCGCCGCGGTCGTGGCGCAGCAGCACCCGGCCCCGGGCGCGCAGCCGGACCTTCTCCGGCGTGCCGCCGTGCAGCCCGAGGGGATACACCTGCACGCCGGCGTCGGTGAGCAGCGAGCTGAGCCGGGCGCCCCCCGCGTCGTCCGCCAACGCGGTCACCAGCACCACGTCGGCGCCCTGCGCGGCGGCGAAGACCGCGGCCAGCCCGGCGCCGCCGGGCCGGTCGACGTGCGCGGTCTCGTCCAGCACCGGCACCGGCGAGTCCGGGCAGAGCCGGTTCACCACGCCCTCGACGTCCCGGTCCAGCAGAGTGTCACCAACCACCACGACGGGTCCCCTCACGCTTCCCCCCTCATCACGCCTGGACCTGCTGACCTGCACCGCCGTCGAGCACCACCTCTACCCCGGTCCTTACGGGCGCGGCGGACGCCACCGGCAGCGCCCGCTCGACGTACTCGCAGAGGAGGTGGCTGGTCACGAGGTGGAGTTCCTGGACGACCTGGCTGTCGGGCGAGCCGACGGCGAGGACGTCGTGGCACAGCTCCGCCAGGGGGTTGGGGGCGGGTCCGGTCAGGGCCCAGCAGGTGAGCCCGCTGTCGCGGCCGGCCCGGGCCGCGGCGAGCAGGTTGGCGCTGGTGCCGCTGGTCGACAGCAGCAGCAGGACGTCGCCGTCGCGGCCGTGGGCGCGCACCTGGCGGGCGAAGACCTCGTCGTAGCCGTAGTCGTTGCCGATGGCGGTCATCGCGGAGGTCTCCGCGTGCAGCGCGATGGCGGACAGGGGCTGGCGGTCGTCGCGCAGCTTCCCGACGAGTTCGGCGGTGAGGTGCTGGGCCTCGGCGGCGCTGCCGCCGTTGCCGGCCACCAGCAGCCGGCCGCCGTCGACCAGCCGACGCGCCAGGGCCTCCCCCCACCGGGCCAGCAGCGGCTCGTGCCGCCGGAAGGGCACCAGCGCCGCCGCCAGGTTCGTCAGGTGCGCGTCCAGCGGCGTCGTCGCCGCCATCAGGCCACCACCCGGGTGGGCCGGCGGACCGCCGCCACGTCGCCGTAGACCTCCACCAGCCGCTCCGCGGTCGCCGCCCAGGAGTACCGCCGCCGGGCCCGCTCCCGCGCCGCCGTCGCGTACGCGAAACGGCGGATCCGGTCGTCGAGCAGCCGCTGGATCGCGGCGCCCAGCGCACGCGGGTCCCGGGCCGGCACCAGGTCGCCGGTGACGCCCTCGACCACGGTGTCCTTGATCCCGCCGACGGCGGTGCCCACCACGGGCACGCCGCACGCCATCGCCTCCAGCGGGGTGAGCCCGAACGGCTCGTACCAGGGGGCGGCCACCAGGACGTCCGCCGAGCGGTACCAGCGGCCCATCTCCTCACGGGGCACCGCCCCGACCAGCTTCACCCGGTCGGCCACCCCGCAGCTGACCGCGAGGGCGCGCAGCCGGCGGGCGTACGGGTCGGTCTCCAGCAGGCCGGCGGGCGGGCCGCCGACCACCACGCACTCGGCCCCGGGCACGTACGCCATCGCCCGCACGACGGTCTGGAAGCCCTTGCGCTCGACCAGCCGGCCGACGGTCAGGATCCGCGGCCGGTCGTCCTCCCGCTCGGCGGTCGGGCCCAGCGGGGCGAACGTGCCGAGGTTGACCCCGGACGGCACGACCGTCATCCGGGACCGGGGCACGCCCATCCGGACCAGCTCGCCGACCTCGTCCCGGCACTGGGCGACGACCCGGTCGACGGACCGGCCCAGCTCCCGCTCGTAGCCGATCCGGCGGGCCGGGCTGGTGTCCTGCACGCCCTGGTGCCGCCGCTTGACCACGCCCAGGGCGTGGTACGTCTGCACGACCGGCACCCCGGTCTGCCGGCTGGCGGCCAGCGCGGCGAGGCCGCTCATCCAGAAGTGCGCGTGGATCACCTCGGGCATCCAGTCGCCGCCCCGCCACCGGTCGACCAGCCAGCGGCTGAACTCCCTCATGTGCGGCAGCAGGGCGTCCTTGGCGACCGGCTCGGCCGGCCCCGCCGGGACGTGCACCACGTCGTAGCCGTCCGGGCTGCGTACCGTGACCGGCAGGTCCACCGCGTCGCGGCGCGTGTAGACCCGCACGTCGTGTCCGGCGGCCGCGAGGGCGGCGGAGAGCTCGGCGACATGCGTGTTCTGACCGCCGGCGTCCTCGCCGCCCAGGATGGCGAGCGGGCTGGCGTGCTCCGAGATCATCGCGATGCGCATACTTCCTCCTCCAGCAGCCGGTCCCAGTCGGCGAGGAAACGGTCGAGGCCGTAGCGGTCCCGGGCGGCGACGCGGGCCTGCGCCCCCGCCCGGCGTGCCTCCGCCGGCTCGTCGATGAACCGGCGGGCGGCGTCGAGCAGGGTGTCGAGCCGGGTGGACAGCGCGCCCGCCCCGGGTGGCACCGCCATCGCCGCCTCGGTGGCGGCCAGCGCGACCACCGGCATCCCGATGGACATCGCCTCGATCAGGCTCAGCCCCAGCGAGGTCCACCGGCACAGGTGCAGGTACGCCCGCCGCCGCCCCAACTCGGCGTGCATCCGGTGCTGGGGGACGTCGTCGTGGCTGGTCAGCCGGGCGGCCGGCAGGCCCAGGTGCTCGGCCAGCCCGGCCACCTTCATGCCGAAGACGTCCAGCGGGGCGATCTCGGCGAAGCGGGGCAGCAGGTCGGTGCCGGTGACCCGCCAGCGGCGTACCGGCTCGTTGATCACCACGGCGAGCCGGTCGAGTTCGCCCGTGTACTCCACGGCGGGAGCGACGATGCCGTGGTCGACCACCGTCGTGCGGGTGGCGCCGGTGTCCCAGAACAGCTCGTTGAACCCGGTGACGTGGGCGACGAGCAGGTCGTCGCGGTCGGCCATGGGGTGCCGGCTGTGCGGGACGTCGCCGTCCTTGGGCGTGTTGTGCTCGACGTAGACGGCGGGGACGTCGCGGCCGGGCCGGCGGCCCAGCCACTGCTCGGCGAGGTCGATCTCCTCGGGCCGTTGCAGGACGACCAGGTCGACGTCGGCGGTGCGCAACTGCTCGGGGGTCACCTCGACGGCCGTGTCGGGCCACGGGTAGGTGCGGGCGCGGCCGAGGCCGTAGGGGCCCCGGTCCGGGGTGACGGGCACCAGGTACCGGTGCCTGCCGTGCACGAACGACGTGGTCCAGGAGCCGTGCACGTGCCACAGGAGCAGGTTCATCAGCCGCTCCCGCCGGTGCTCGCCCCCGCCGGCACGCCGCTCCCCCGGCCGGCGACGGGCGGCGCCGGCCGGACCGGAGGGGCCACCCCGAGCAGCCGCAGCCCGTCGAGGACCTGCCCGGGTTCGACGCCGGCGAGGCAGGGGTGTCCGGGCACCGGGCAGCGCGCGGCCCGGGTGTCCCGGCACGGAGCCTCCGCGTCGCCGAGCCGCACCGTGGGCACCCGCCACGGCCCCCACTGCCCGAACGGGACCGTGGGGGCGAACAGGCTGACCACCGGCACCCCGTGGGCGGCGGCGAGGTGGGCGGGGCCGGTGTTGCCGACCACGACCGCGCCGGCGCCGGCGACCGTCGCGGCCAGCCCGACGAGGGAGGTCCGCCCGCCCAGGTCGACGGCGACGTCGCCGGCCACCCGCGCGGTCAGCTCCCGCTCGTCGGGGCCGCCGGTCACCACCACCCGGTGGCCGGCGGCCGTCAGGGCGCGGGCGATCCGCGCGGCAAGTTCCGGCGGGCAGCCCCGGGCCTGCGCCGCCGAGCCGGGGTGCAGCACCACGTAGCCCGGCGCGCCGACCTCCGGCGGCGGCGCCGGCACCGGGCGCAGGCGCAGGGCGGGTCCGTCGTGGTCGGCGAGGGCGAAGCCGGCGGCGGCGGCGAGCGAGAGCGCGCGTTCCGGTTCGGGTACGCCGGCCGGCACGCGGTGCCGGACGTCGAGCAGGCTGCCCGGATAGTCGTCGCTGATGGCGCTGACGCGGCGGACCCCGGCCAGGCGCAGCAGCAGAGCCAGGGGCAGGGGCGACTGGTGGAAGCTGGTGAAGACGACCGCCTCGTCGACGCCCACGGCGGCGAGCCGGTCGACGAGCCCACGCATGTCGGCGGGCTCGACCGGGTCGGGCGCGGGGTCGATCCAGGGCAGCCGGTGCTCGACGATCTCGTCGACGCCGGGCAGGAGTTCCGCCGCGGCGCGTCCCCGGGGCCCGCAGAGCAGCACCACCCGCTCGGCGCCGGCGGCGACGGCGCGGATGGCGGGCCCGGTGACGAGCACGTCCCCCGCCGAGTCGGCGCGCACCACCAGCACCGTCCCCACCCGCCGCCCACCGGTGCCCTGCACGGTCCGCCGTCCGGCGGCGGTGTCGGCGAGCCGGCTGCCGTCGTCGCCGCTCCGCTGGCCGGACCCGCTGCCGGTCGGCCGGGCGGGGCGGCTGTCGGCGGGCCGGTAGGTCGATGGGTCGACCGCCGCCTGGCGGCGCAGGATCTCCGCCACCGCCGCCGGGAGGTCGGGGGCGAGCTGCGGCGCGGCGGCCACCTCCTGCGGGCGGGTCACCGGCGTGGGCACCAGGATCCCCGAGGCGCCCGCGGCCGACGCCGCGTTCATGTCCCGGCCGATGTCCCCGACCAGCACGCACCGCGACGGCACGGTCCCGAGTTCCCGCGCCGCCGCGTACACCAGGCCCGGCGCCGGCTTGCGGCACCCGCATCCGTCGCCGTCGTCGTGCGGACAGACCAGCCAGGCGTCGAACGGCCCCAGCAGCTGCTCGACCCGGGCGTGCACCGCCCGCATCTGCGCCGCGGTGAACAACCCCCGGGCCAGGCCGGACTGGTTCGTCACCACCGCCAGTCGCAGGCCCGCCGCCCGCAACCGGTCCAGGGCGGCCCGTGCCCCCGGCACCGGCCGCACCTTGTCGGGATCGCCGTTGTACGGCACGTCCTCGATCAGCGTGCCGTCCCGGTCCAGCAGCACCGCGTCGAACAGGACGGGCCCGGACGCGCCCTTGACAGCGCCGGCAAAAACCCGGGCTGACCTGCGCTGATCCGGCTCCACCTGGTCCTGTCGCACAGCCGGCGGGTTCCCGGCGCCCCGGCGAGTAAACGTCTTCTTGAAAGCGCTGGCCACGCCGCACGCCGGCGGCGTCGACACGCCGGCCCGCAGGTGCCGTTACCCGTCGCCCGGGAGAAGCTAACCATTGTGGGGCTCACCCCCGCGGAGGTCGACGCTCCCGGCACCGTTAGCCCCGACCGCAGTCGGGGTATGGGAGCGCAGTGGCGATTGTGGAGAAAGTGATCGAAGCTTCCCCGGAGCAGGTCTGGGCGGTGCTGGCGGACGGGTGGACGTACAGCGACTGGGTCGTCGGCACGGTGCACGTCCGCGACGTCGACGACGCCTGGCCCCGGGTGGGCAGCCAGCTGCACCACAAGGCCGGGCCGTGGCCGTTCTCCCTGCACGACTCCTCGACGGTGCTGACCTGCGAGCCGCCGCGTCGGCTGGTCATCCGCGCCGGCCTCTGGCCGGCCGGGGAGGCCGTCGTGGTCTTCACCCTCGAAGCGGTCGGCGCGGGCGCGACCCGGGTCCGCATGGGTGAGGACTTCGCCGCCGGCCCGCTGCGCTGGGTGCGCAACAAGGTCAACGACCTGGTGCTGCACCAGCGCAACAAGGAGACCCTGACCCGGCTGGCCGACATCGCCATCCGACAGAAGGCGGACGGATGACACAGACCGTGGTGGTGACCGGGGCGAGCGCCGGCGTGGGACGGGCGATCGCCCGCCGGTACGCGGAGCGCGGCGCCCGGCTCGCACTGCTCGCCCGGGGCGAGGCCGGTCTGGCGGCCGCCGAACGGGACTGCCGGGAGCGGGGCGCCTCGGACGTGCGCACCTACCGGGTGGACGTGGCCGACGCCGGGGCGGTGCAGCAGGCCGCCGACGACGTGGTGCACCGCTTCGGCGGCATCGACGTCTGGGTGAACAACGCGATGGTCTCGGTCTTCGCCCCGGCGTGGGAGATCCCGGCCGCGGAGTTCCGGCGGGTCACCGAGGTCAACTACCTCGGCACCGTGCACGGCACCCTCGCGGCGCTGCGCCACATGCGGGCACGGGGGCGGGGCGCGATCGTGCAGGTCGGCTCCGCGCTGGCCTACCGCGGGATCCCGTTGCAGTCGGCGTACTGCGCGAGCAAGCACGCCGTCCAGGGCTTCAACGACTCGCTGCGGGCGGAGCTGCTGCACGACTGCCCCGGCGTGAAGCTGTCGATGGTGCAGCTGCCGGCGGTCAACACCCCGCAGTTCTCCTGGGTACGCACCCGGCTGCCCCGGCATCCCCAGCCCGTACCGCCGATCTTCGCACCCGAGGTGGCCGCGAGGGCGGTCGTCTGGGCGGCCGACCACGGGCCGCGCGAGTTGAACGTGGGCGGACCGACCTGGCGCGCCCGACTCGGCGACGTCCTCGCGCCCGGCCTGCTCGACCGGAAGCTGGCGCGCGACGGCTACGACAGCCAGCAGACCGAGACACCGATCGACCCGGCCGCCTGGCGGGACAACCTGGACCGCCCCGGGGACGACGAACGGGACCGGGGCGCGGAGGGCGTGTTCACCGACCGGGCCCGCCGCCGCTCGGCCGCGCTGTGGATCGGTACGCACAAGCCGGCCGTCTCCGGCGTCGCCCTGGCCGGGCTGACGGTGGCCCTGACCGCGCTGGCCCGTCGCCTCCGCTGACTCCGCGTTCGTCCCTCGTCGGGGCGGAAGACGGGCCGGTAGGGGTGGCCTTTTCCACCCGGATGTGGCAACTGGCTACGCTCTCAGGGAGCCCTGTCCGCCGACCGAGGATGTCCGACATGATCGAACCCGTGCAGTTGCCCGTGCCATGGCGGGACGCACGCCTGACCGTCGTGGTTCCCACCTACAACGAGGCGGGCAACCTCCCGGTGCTGGTCGAGCGGCTGCTGGCCCTGCCGCTGCCGGGCCTGAAGATCCTGGTCGCCGACGACAACTCGCCGGACGGCACGGGTGAGGTGGCGGACAAGCTGGCCATCGAGCACCCCGACCGGGTCGAGGTCGTGCACCGGGCCGGCAAGGAGGGCCTGGGCCGCGCCTACGTGGACGGCATCGGGCGTGCCCTCGACGGTGGCGCGGAGTACGTGGCGCAGATGGACGCCGACCTGTCGCACCCGCCGGAGGCGCTGCCGGGCATGCTCGGCGCGCTGCTCTCCACCCAGGCCGGCGTGGTGATCGGTTCCCGGTACGTCCCGGGCGGCGAGCTGGACGAGAACTGGCCGCTCTACCGGCGGGCCCTCAGCGGCTGGGCCAACCTCTACGTGCACACCCTGCTGCGGGTCCGGATCCGCGACCTCACCGCCGGCTTCAAGATCTGGCGGGCGGACGCGCTGCGCGACATCGGCCTGGAGCGGGTGCAGTCCAACGGCTACAGCTTCCAGGTGGAGATGCACTACCTGGCCACCAAGCTGGGGCACACCATCCTGGAGGTGCCGATCCGCTTCGAGGAGCGGCGCGACGGCGCGTCCAAGATGACCACCGCGACCAAGATCGAAAGCGCGCTGATGCCGTTCAAGCTGCGCAGCAAGCACCGCAACATCGAACGCTGAGCCCGCCCGGCTGCGGGGTCCCGCCCCGCCCTGCCTTCTCGTCCCGCCTGCTTGCCCCGCCCCCGCCCGCCACGCACGCCTCGACTCCCCGCTGCCGCCTTGCCCTGGCTCGTCCGCGTTCGGCGGACGGGTCGGGCGGGCCGCTCGGCCCGTCCGCCCGGGCGGGTCGCTCGGCCGATGAGGCGGGCGGGCGGGTCGGGTGGCCGGCGGGCGGTGGGCGGGGCTGACAGACGGGAGCAGGGCCCGCGGCGTGCACGGCTGGCCGGGGCGGCTGGTCGGAGCAGCTGGCCCGGGCGGCCACGGTGCATCACTCCCGGGACTATCCGGTCACCCCGCCTCGCAACTACCCAGCGTTACCTAACTCTGAGTCACCCCCGCGCCCGAGTCCGACCTGCCCCGTCGGCCCTTTGCTCTGCAGCCACGCACGCACCAGCTCTCCTACCTGGAGTTTTCCAAGGGGCGGCATGGCCGCCAAGCCAGCCACGGGTCACCCATAGCTACCGTTGCGTATATGGCTGCAGAGCAAAGGGCGAAGCGAGGGATCCCTCCCGCCCGCAGAATCCTCACGCTGAGTAGCCAATGCGTCCACGACACCAGCGGCCCTCGGGAGGGCGTCGGTCAGCCCTGCTGCCCGCCAGCAGGCTTCCGGCCAGGGCCGGTTGGCGCCGTCGGCCGGGGCCGGATTGACGCCGTCGGCCGTGACCACCTCGGACCATTGGCGGACGAGCCAGCCAACCGGGGCCGGCGGTGTCAGCGGTAGACGGCGCGGTGCGCGGCGTCGATCCCGGCCGCGTACAGCGGGCCGGTGAGGGCGCGGTCGCGGGCCAGGGCGGCGCGGGCGGCGTTCGCGCCGGGGGCGCCGTGCACCCCGCCGCCCGGGTGCGCCGACGCGCTGGCCAGGAACAGCCGGTCCACCGGGGTGTCCGCGCGGCCGAGGCCGGGGATCGGGCGCAGGAACAGCTGCTGGTACGCGGCAGCGGTGCCGCCGCCGAGCGCGCCGCCGACCAGGCTCGGGTCGCCCGCCTCCAGGTCGGCCGGCCCGGCCACGTGTCGCCCCACGATCAGGCTGCGGAAGCCCGGCGCGGCCTCCTCCAGCACCCGTTCCATCCGCTCGACGTGCGCGGCGATCTCCTCCGCCCGCCACCGCTGGCGGAACGGCAGGTGGGTGTACGACCAGAGCGACTCCGTGCCCGGCGGCGAGTGGCTGGGGTCGGCCACCGACATCTGGCCCAGCAGCAGGAACGGGTCGCGCGGCACCTCCTGACGGGCCAACGCGGCGGCGTAGCTGGTGAGCCCGTTCAGGTCCGCGCCCAGGTGCACCGTACCGGCGGTGGCGACCGCCCGGTTGGTCCACGGCACGGGGGCCGACAGCGCCCAGTCCACCTTGAGCGTCGAGCCGTCCCAACGGAAGTGCGCCAGGTCCTCCACCAACCGGGGCGGCAGCGCCGCCGCGCCGACCAGGTCCAGGTAGAGGGCGGGCGCGGGGACGTCGGCGAGCACCGCCCGGCGGGCCCGCCAGAGGGCGCCGCCGACGGTACGCACGCCCATCGCCCGGCCGCGCGCCGTCAGCACCCGGTCGACGTGTGCGCCGTAGAGGATCCGGCCGCCGCGCTCGGTCAGCCGGGCCACCAGCGCGTCGGTGATCTTCTGTGCGCCGCCGTCGGGCACCGGCCAGCCGACCTGCTGGCCGAGCATGGCGAGCAGCCAGCCGTACACGCCCGAACCGGCCTCCTCGGGCGACAGGTCGGTGTGCAGGGCGCAGCCGGCCAGCAACGCCGGGCCTCCCTCGCCCTCGAAGAGTTCGTCGCCGAGCTTGCGTACCGGCACCACCAGGCGCCGGGCCAGCCGCAGCGCCCCGGACACCCGCAGCCGGCGCAGCAGGGTCAGGCCCCCGCGCACCGGCGGGAACGGCGTGGTGATGGTCTCCAGCATCGGCTCGGCCACCTGGCGCCAGTCGTCGTACGCGTGCAGCCAGCGCTTGCCGTCGCCCGGCGCGAACGCCTCCAGCGAGGCCGCGGTGGTCTCCGGATCGCGGTTGAGCACCGCCGCCCGTCCGTCGGGCAGCAGGTGGGCCAGCACGTCCGGGGAGTGCCGCCAGCGCAGGCCGTAACGGTCGAGGCCCAGCCCGCGCAGCACCGGGGAGGCGTAGCCGAGGGGGTAGAAGGAGCTGTAGAGGTCGCTCAGGAAGCCGGGGGCGGTCACCTCGGCGGACCGCACCGCCCCGCCCGGCGTGGCCGTGGCCTCCAGCACCAGCACGTCCCAGCCGGCGTCGGCCAGCAGGTTGGCGGCGACCAGGCCGTTGTGGCCGGCTCCGACGACGACGGCGTCCGCGCTCTCCGCGCCGGGGCAACTCATCCGATCCGCCTACCCGGCCAGCAACCGGGCGAAACGCGTTTGTCGCGCCGGGGCCGGGGCATGCACTGCCATGTACACGGTTGCGCAGCTCATAGGCGGAGTGTGGGGCGCGGGCGGCGAGGGTGGCGAGTTGGTCGTACACGATCCGGCCGACGGCTCCCCGGTCACCTCGGCGCCGGTGGCGACGGCCGACGAGGTCGGCAAGGCGGTGGAGGCGACGCGCGGCGTCGCGGCGGAGTGGGCGGCGACCGCTCCCGCGGAACGGGCGGCGGCCCTGCACCGGGCGGCGGACGCCGTGGCGGCGGCGGCCGACGACCTGGCCCGCGCGACGACGGCCGAGATGGGCAAACCCCTGTCGGACGCCAGGGGCGGTGTGGAGGCGGGGATCGGCACGCTGCGACAGTACGCGGAGCTGGCCCCGGTGCGCGGCGGGCGGACCCTGCACGGCGGCACCCACGCCCTCGACTTCATGACGCCGCAGCCGCGCGGGGTGGTCGCCGCGATCACCCCGTGGAACGACCCGGTGGCGGTCTCCTGCGGGCTGCTCGGCGCGGCCCTGGTCACCGGCAACGTGGTGCTGCACAAGCCGAGCGAGCGCGCCCCGGCGACCGGCTGGCTGCTGGCGAAGGCGCTCGACTCCGCGCTGCCGCCCGGGGTGCTGTCGCTGCTGACCGGGGGACCGGAGGTCGGCGCGGCGCTGGCCGCGCAGGAGGTGGACGTCGTCGCCCACGTGGGCTCCACCGCCACCGGGCGGGCCATCGCGGCCGCCGCGGCGCGGACCGGGGCGAAGGTGCTGCTGGAGAACGGCGGCAGCGACCCGCTCGTCGTGGACGGCGACGTCGACCCGGTGTGGGCGGCCGGGCAGGCGGCCCTCGGCGCGTTCGCCAACGCGGGGCAGATCTGCGTCGCGGTGGAGCGGATCTACGTGCACCGCGACGTCGCGGAGGACTTCACGCAGGCGTTGGTGGAGCGGGCCGCGCAGCTGCGGGTGGGCCCGGGCGGCGACCCGCGCACCGAGCTGGGGCCGCTGGTGGACCGGCGGCACCGCGACCACGTGCACGGGCAGGTGACCGCGGCGGTCGCGGAGGGCGCGCGGATCCGCGCCGGCGGCACGCTGCCCGACGGGCCGGGGGCGTTCTACCCGGCGACCGTGCTGACCGACTGCCGGCACGACATGACGGTGGTGCGCGAGGAGACGTTCGGGCCGGTCGCCGCGATCGTCGCCGTCGACTCGTTCTCCGAGGCGCTGCGGTGCGCCGCCGACTCCCCGTACGGGCTGGCCGCGACGGTGCTGACCGGATCGATGAGCCACGCCCAGCGCGCCTGGCGGGAACTGCCGGTGGGCACCGTGAAGGTCAACGCGGTGTTCGGCGGGGCGCCCGGCGGCGCCGCGCACCCGCGCCGGGGCAGCGGACACGGCTACGGCTACGGCCCGGAACTGCTGGACGAGTTCACCGCGACGAAGGCGGTGCACATCGAGGCGCCCGGCGGCGGCCACTGGTGACGCACGCGCAGAGGCTGTCCGCGGGCGGACAGCCTCTGCGTGGCGTACCCGATGACGGCCTCAGCGGCCGCGGGCCTTGGCGGTCTGGCGGTTGTTCGCCTTCTCGATGGCCTTGACCAGTTCCGGCTTGGTCATGCTCGACCGGCCGGGCACGTCCAGCTTGCGGGCCACCTTCATCAGGTGGTCCTTGGTGGCGTTGGCGTCCACCCCGCCGGCGGTGGGTGCCCGGCGCTCCGGTCCGCCACCGGCCGCCTGGCGGTCGCTCGGGCCCTTGCGGCCCTTGGGCTCCCAGTGGTCGCCCACCTTCTCGAACTCGTGCTTCACGGCGGCGAAGGCGGTGCGGTGCGCCCGCTCCCCCTCGCCGTACGTCTCCACGGCCGAGTCGTGCGTCTTCTCCCAGGTGCGCTGCGCCTTCTTCGGGGAGCGTCGCAGCGTGCTGGGCAGTACCTCGCGCCCGGGCATCTCGTCCTCCTCCGCGTCGGTGGGTTCGGCGTTGACCGTTCCCCCGGGCCCCGCCGGCAAACCGGGAGGCCGGGTTTGTCGATTTCCGGCCAGGGGTACCGGCGGGGCCAGGCGAAGCCGGATGCACCGGGTCATCCGGCGGCCGGCGGGGCACAGGGAGCGGGCCATGACGACGACGGAACCCGGCGCGGCGCTCAGCGGGGAGCGGCGATTGCGGATCCCCCGCCGGGTACGCCAGCTGAGCTGGCGGACGTGGCGCGGGGTGCTGGTGCGCAGCGTGCGCAACTTCGTCAAGGACAACTGCGCGGACTGGGCCGCGGCGCTGACCTACTACGGAGTGCTCGCGCTCTTCCCGTCCACGATCGTGGTGGTCGCCCTGGTCGGGCTGGTGTCCAACGGCGAGCAGACCGTCGACACCGTGCTGGACCTGGCCCGGGACATGGGCGCCGGCTCGGTGGTGGCCAACGAGGGCTTCGTCGGCGTCGTCCGGGGCGTGGTGGACCAGAACGACTCGGCCAGCGTGCTGCTGAGCTTCGGTCTGCTCGGTGCGCTCTGGTCGGCCTCCGGCTTCATCGGGGCGTTCACCCGCGCCTCCAACGCCGTCTACGGGGTCGAGGAGGGGCGGCCGGTCTGGAAGCTGCGGCCGATGCAGATCGGCCTGGCGGCGATCTCGCTGGTGCTGCTGGCGGTCGTCGCCACCGGGCTGATCGTCAGCGGGCCGGTCACCGACGCGGTCGGCGACCTGATCAACGCCGGCGGGCTGGCGCGTACGGCGTGGAGCATCGCCAAGTGGCCGGTGCTCGCGCTGATCATGATGGTGCTGCTGAGCCTGCTGTTCTGGATCGCGCCGAACGTCCGGCAGCCGCGGTTCCGCTGGCTCACCCCGGGCGGCGCGGTCGCCCTGCTCGCCTGGGTCCTCGCCTCCTTCGGCTTCGGCCTCTACGTGGCCAACTTCGGCTCGTACGACGCCACCTACGGCAGCCTCGGGGCGGTGATCGCGTTCCTGGTCTGGCTCTACCTGTCCAACTCGGCGCTGATGCTCGGCGTGCAGATCAACGCGGAACTCCAGCGCGGCCGGGTGCTCCAGGCCGGCGAGCCGGACGCCGACGAGCCCGTCCTGCCCCCGAAGACGCCCGCCGCCACCTGACCCGCGCGGGTTTACCGACCGCGCCCGGCTCGCCCGTTTACCGCCGATGCCACCGGGTAGCGCAGAAGGCATGGAACGTGGCAGCAGCAAGCACGGACCGAGGGTCGACGAGCAGATGAGCCGGGAGGTCAGCGGCCTCGTGCAGGGGCCGGGGACCGGCGGCTCGCGGGTCGACGAGTCCCGTGTGCCGGAACCGGCGGGTGAGGACCAGCCGGAGCCGACCACGGCCCCGGCCGGCGAACTGCGTACGGGCGCGCCCAAGGGGATGAGCTCCGAGGACGTCGAGCGACGCAGCCGGCTCGGCCGGTTCATCACGATGACCGCCCTGCCCGGTGACCGGGAGGCGCTGATCGCCAACGCGCGCGACAACGAGGCGCCGGCGGACATCGTCGCCGAACTGGAGCGGCTGCCCGAGGGCATCCGCTACCAGACGATCTCCGAGGTGTGGGCGGCGCTCGGCCACAAGAACGAGACGACCCGTTGGTGACCGGATCCCCGCACGATCCGGCCTGTCACCGGCGGACGAAGGAGGATGCCTGATGAGTGGCGTTACCGAACACGTGGACGTCTCCGTCCCGGTGCGCACCGCGTACGACCAGTGGACCCAGTTCGAGGACTTCCCCCAGTTCATGGAGGGGGTGCAGGAGGTCCGGCAGCTGACGGACACGATGACCCACTGGACGGTGGAGATCGCCGGGGTGAAGCGGGAGTTCGACGCCGAGATCACCGAGCAGCTCCCCGACGAGCGGGTCGCCTGGCGCTCGACGGGCGGCACCCAGCAGGCCGGCGTGGTGACCTTCCACCGCCTGGACGAGGACACCACCCGGGTCACGCTCCAACTTGAGTTCGAACCGCACGGCGTGGTCGAGCAGGCCGGCGACAAGCTCGGCATCGTCGACCGGCGCGCGAAGGGCGACCTGGAACGGTTCAAGCAGTTCATCGAGCGGCGCGGTCAGGAGACCGGCGCCTGGCGCGGCAAGGTCGACCGTCCGCAGCCCTGATCTCCCGCCCCCGGGTGTGAACCTCCGATGGCCGCCGGCTTCCCCGGCGGCCATCGTCGTTTGCGGGCACCGGGCCGGGGTACCGCGAGGGGTATGACGGACGACGACAAGGTGTGGCGGGACGAGGAACGGACTCCACTGCGGGAACTGGACCGGGCCGTCGCGCGTTCGACCCTGGACGGCCAGGCCGACGACGTGACGGGGAACGACGCCGGCGAGGAGGCGGCCTTCGGGCACGGCCCGGAGGCGGTGGACCGGGGCGGGCAGGCCGCCGGGGCAGGCCGCGAGCCGACCGACCCCGACCGCGCGTACCGGCCCTCCACGACCGGCCGGACCGGGCCCGACTCGATGTGAGCCGCGCGG
>NZ_JBFABB010000090.1:0-28994 GCF_040640035.1 Micromonospora sp. NPDC023633
TGGGCCTGGCCGACCTGGCGGACGGGGACCTGCCCGCCGCCGGCCTCGCCTTCGCCCGGTCGCTGTCGGCGGCCCGGGAGGCCGCCCGGCCGCGGACGGAGCTGGTCTGCGCCAGCCGGGCCGCCCTGCTGCACGCCGTCCGGGGCGAGCTGCGGGCCGCCGAGGCCCTCGCCCGCGACGCCCTCGCCATGCCGCCCTGCCACGGCTGGTCCTGCCGGGAGGACTGCGCCCACGCGTACCTGGCGTTGGCCCTGGTCGCGCTGCACCGGGACCAGCCCGAGGAGGCGGAGGCGAACCTGGCGCTCGCCGCACCGGCCACCGGCGAGCCCGTGGTGGGGGCGGTGGCGGCGCTGTGCCGGGCGTACCTGCTGCGGGACGCCGGTGACCTGCCCGAGGGGCACCGGGTGCTGGCCGGGGCGCGGGAGCGGCTGGCCGACCGGCCCCGGGCCGGCGAGCTGACGCACTGGCTGCTGGCCGCCGAGGCGGACGTGCGCGGGGCACGGGGCGACCTGGGGGCCGCCCGGGACCTGCTCGCCGACCGGGTACGCGACGGGGCCGCCCCGCCGCTGGCCGTCGCGCTCGCCCGGGTCGAGTTGCGCGCCGGTGACCCGCGCGCCGCCGGGTACGCGCTGCCGGACTGGGAGTCGCCGGAGGCGGCCGGCTGGCCGCTGCCCGTACGCCTGGACGCCGCCGTGCTGGACGCGGTGCTGACCCGGCGCGCGGGCGACGACCGGCGGGCCGGACGGGTGCTGGAGCGGGCCCTGGACCTGGCCGGGCCGGAGGGCTTCCGGCGGGCGTTCACCCGCGCCGAGCCCGGGGTCCGCGACCTGCTCGCCGCGCACCTGGACGCCGGCACGGCGCACTGGCCGACGGTCAGCGACCTGGTCCGGGGCGCCGACGCGCCGGCCGAGCGGGCCCCGGCGGAGCGGGGCGGGGCGGCGCTGGACGAGCCGCTGACCGAGCGGGAGCTGACCATCCTGCGCTACCTGCAGAGCATCCTGTCCAACGTGGAGATCGCGGCCGAGCTGTCCCTGTCGGTCAACACGGTCAAGACCCACGTGCGCAACATCTACCGCAAGCTCGACGCCACCCGCCGCCGCGAGGCCGTCCGCCGAGCCCGCGACCTCCACCTGATCTGACCCACCCACCCCGCCCCTCCGCTCGGTCGATCATGAGGTTTGCGTCACGGGAAGGCGCTTTCCAGTACGCAAACCTCATGATCACCGGGCCGCAGGTGCCCGGGTGCCCCGGGAGGGGGCGGGTTTCGTCAGGGGGTGGCGGCGTCGACGGCCGCCAGGAGGTCCGCGACGTCGTAGTCCCCGTCGTGGCGGGCGCCGTTGACGAACAGGGTCGGGGTGGCCTGGACGCCGCTGCGGATGCCGCCCACGAAGTCCCGCCGCACCCGATCGCCGTGCGCCTGCCGCTCGACCTCCGCGGCGACCTCGTCGGCCGGCAGGCCGAGCTGATCCATGCCGAGCGACAGGTGTACGGGGTCGAGCTGGTCCTGGTGCTCGTAGAGCCAGTCGTGCATCGCCCAGAACTGTCCGCGCCGGCCGGCCGCCTCGGTCGACTCGGCGGCCTGCTCCGCGTACGGGTGCATGTTGGTGATCGGGAAGTGCCGGTACACCAGCCGCACCGTGTCGGCCCGCTGCCGCAGCAGCTCCCGCAGGTTCGCGTACGCGGCCCCGCAGAACCGGCACTGGAAGTCGGCGTACTCGACGATCGTCACCGGCGCGTCCACCGGCCCGCGGACGTGGTCGTGCCCGGTCACCGGGGTCCGCAGGCGGGCGGTGACCTGCAGTGGGGTGGTCATCGGGCGGTCACCTCAGTCATGCCTCCCAGCCTTCTCCGCGACGGGGTGAGGGTGGCTCACCCCGCCCGGGTGGTTCCGTGCCCGGCTCGGCAGGCGGTTCCGCGCCCGGCTCAGCCCAGCACCGGGGCGACCGCGCTCAGCCCAGCACCGGGGCGACCGCGATGTGGTTCTGCACCTCGCGGATGCCCGGCGCGCACCAGACGGTCCGCTCCACCTCGGCCCGCTCCGGCATCGAGTGGACCAGCCCGCCGAGCACCACCGTGTCGCCGTGCACCCGGATGGTGATCCGCTCCGCCGCGGTGGCCCGGTTGCGCGCCAGCGCGTCGACGATCCGGTCGGCCAGGGCGTGCCCGTCCGGCCGGACGTCGGGGCGGACGGTGATGCCGTTGCTGACCCCGCGTACGCCGGTGAGCCGGGCCACGGCGCGTTCGGCGGCGCGGCGCTGGTACTCCCAGTCCACCTCGCCGTGCAGCGTGACCCAGCCGTGCGAGACGGTCACGTCGAGCTGCTCCAGGGGGACGAACGCGTCCCACTCCAGCGCGTGCCCGGCCGCGCCGGCGATGTCCGGGTCGGCGCGCTCGGCGCCGGTGCCGAGCCGTACCGCCAGGTCGTTGGCGACCGCCCGGACGCGGGCCACCCGGTGCGTCGCCCGCTCGGCGGCCCACTTCTTGGCGTAGCTGTCCACCCGGCCGGTCAGGGTGACCACGCCCTCGGCGACGGTCACGCCGATCTCGTGTGGCCGCACCCGGGGTTCCCAGGCCAGCTCGTCGAGGACGGCCGACTGGATCTCCTGGTCGCTACGGCTGATCGTCTCGATGGCCATCTGTCACTCCTCACGGGATGGCTGCCGGTGCGTACGGATCGCCGGGACCGATCCTGGCGCGGGCCGGGGTGAGGGTCCCTCACCCGTTCCGGGTGGCTCTTGGGAGCGCTTCCATGATCCCGGTCGAATCGGCTAGGGTGAGCCCGTTCCTCGGGTGCGGGAGCCGTCGCGCCGATGACCGGAGCCAGGGCAGCTCCGGCGCGATTCCGCACGTCCCCGTTGCCGGGCGTGGCCGTCACCACGTCCGCTCCCGGCGTCTCACCCGGAAGGAACCGCAGATGCGGAGAAGTTACGTCGGCGCGGTCGTGTCCGCGCTGGTCGTCGCCGCCGCCGTCGTGGCGGCACCGTTCACCGCGGCCGGCGCGCCCACCGCCGCAGCCGCCGCCGCCGAGCCGTACACCTGGAAGAACGTCCGGATCGACGGCGGCGGCTTCGTCCCCGGCATTGTCTTCAACCCCACCGAGAAGAACCTGGTCTACGCCCGCACGGACATCGGCGGCATGTACCGGTGGGAGCAGGCCACGCAGTCCTGGACGCCGCTGCTGGACTGGGTCGGCGCGGACAAGTGGGGCTGGAACGGCGTGGTCAGCGTCGCCACGGACCCGGTGCAGACCAACCGGGTGTACGCGGCCGTCGGGATGTACACCAACGACTGGGACCCGAACAACGGCGCCATCCTCCGCTCGACCGACAAGGGCGCCACCTGGCAGGTCACCGAGCTGCCGTTCAAGAACGGCGGGAACATGCCCGGCCGGGGCATGGGCGAGCGGCTCGCCGTCGACCCCAACAAGAACAGCATCCTGTACTACGGCGCCGAGGGCGGCAACGGCCTGTGGCGCAGCACCGACTTCGGGGCGACCTGGGCCAAGGTGGCCAACTTCCCCAACGTCGGCAACTACCGGGCCGACCCCAGCGACCCCGACGGCTACAACGGCCAGAACCAGGGCCTGACCTGGGTCAGCTTCGACAGGAGCACGGGTACGGCCGGCAACGCCACGCAGACCGTCTACGTCGGCGTGGCCGACAAGGAGAACCCGGTCTACCGCAGCACGAACGGCGGGGCCAGCTGGGAGCGGATCGCCGGGCAGCCGACCGGCTACCTGGCGCACAAGGGCGTCGTCGACCCGGTGGGCGGATTCCTCTACATCGCCACCAGCGACACCGGCGGCCCGTACGACGGCGGCAAGGGCGACGTCTGGAAGTTCCACCGCGCCACCGGCGCGTGGACGCGGATCAGCCCGATCCCCTCCACCAGCACCGACGCGTACTTCGGCTACAGCGGCCTCACCATCGACCGGCAGCAGCCGAACACCCTGATGGTGGCCACCCAGATCTCGTGGTGGCCGGACGCGATCTTCTGGCGCAGCACCGACGGCGGCGCCACCTGGACCCGGATCTGGGAGTTCAGCAGCTACCCGAACAAGACCAGGCGCTACACCATGGACGTCAGCTCGGTGCCGTGGCTGACCTTCGGCAGCAACCCCGCCCCGCCCGAGGAGACCCCGAAGCTCGGCTGGATGAACGAGTCGGTCGAGATCGACCCGCACGACAGCAACCGCTTCATGTACGGCACCGGCGCCACCATCTACGGCAGCACCGACCTCACCAAATGGGACACCGGCGGCCAGTTCACCATCAGGCCGATGGTGAAGGGCCTGGAGGAGACCGCGGTGCTCGACCTGGTCAGCCCGCCCTCCGGGGCGCCGCTGGTCAGCGCGCTCGGCGACATCGGCGGCTTCCGGCACACCGACCTGGACGCCGTGCCGCCGATGATGTTCACCCAACCGAACTTCACCAGCACGACCAGCCTGGACTACGCCGAGACGAAGCCGAGCGTGATGGTGCGGGCTGGCAACTTCGCCGACGCGGACCGCCCCAACGACAGCCACGTCGCGTTCTCCACCGACGGCGGGGCGAACTGGTTCCAGGGCACCGAGCCGTCCGGCGTCAACAGCGGCGGCACGGTCGCCGCGTCGGCCGACGGCAGCCGGTTCGTCTGGGCGCCGGGCAACGCCGGCCAGCAGGTGGTGCACTCCGTCGGGTTCGGCACCTCGTGGGCCACGTCGACGGGCATCCCCGCCAACGCGACGATCGAGTCCGACCGCGTCGACCCGAACAAGTTCTACGGCTTCAGCGGCGGCAGGCTCTACGTCAGCACCAACGGCGGGGCGAGCTTCACGGCCTCGGCCGCCGCCGGCCTGCCCGCCACGGGCAACGTCAAGTTCAAGGCGCTGCCCGGCAAGGAGGGCGAGCTGTGGCTGGCCGGCGAGGGCGGGCTGTGGCGCTCGACCGACTCCGGGGCCACCTTCACCAGGCTGGGCACGGTGAGCACGGCCGGCAACGTCGGCTTCGGCAAGGCCGCGCCCGGTCGGACGTATCTGGCGCTGTACCTGTTCGGCACCGTCGACGGTCGGCCCGGCGTGCACCGCTCGGACGACACCGGCGCGACCTGGGTGCGGATCAACGACGACCAGCACCAGTACGGCAACGCGGGCGAGGCCCTGACCGGCGACCCCCGGGTCTACGGCCGGGTCTACCTCGGCACCAACGGCCGCGGCATCCTGGTGGCGGACCGGCTCGGCGGCACGCCCGACCCGACACCGACCACCTCCACCCCGCCGCCGACCACCCCGCCGCCCACGACGACCCCGCCGCCGACCACCCCGCCCCCCACGACCCCGCCGCCGACCAGCGGCTGCACCGCGACGTACCGGGTGACCGGCTCCTGGCAGGGCGGCTTCCAGGGCGAGCTGGTGGTCCGCAACGCCGGCAGCGCGGCGATCGCCGGCTGGACGGTGGGCTGGACCTTCCCCGACGGCCAGAAGATCACCCAGCTCTGGGGCGGCACGCACACCCAGACCGCGGCGACGGTCTCCGTCCGTGACGCCGGCTGGAACGGCGCCCTCGGGGCGGGCGCCACCGCCACCGCCGGCTTCCTCGGCAGTACGACCGGGGCGAACACCGCGCCGGCCACCGTCACCTGCACCGCCCGCTGACCGCCTCGCCCCGCCGACCGCGCACCCCGTTCCGACCAGGGGCGGGCGGTGCGCGGTCGCGCGGGGCGGCCGGTCGGCCCCGTACCGCGAGCCGGCTCGCCGGACCCGCACGACGCAAGCCGGATCGCCCCCGGCCTGCACCGTGAGGTTGTAGGAGGCGGTGGAGCCGGTACCGGGTCGGTGAGCGCCGGGGAGAGGGCCGGCCGCACCCCGCACGCATCGACGGGCCGGCATCCCGGCGAAGCGCGCCATAGGCTCGGGGGATCGCCCGTCGAAGGAGGGATCCTCCGTGAATCCGATCAGGACGGCCTATCTCACCGCCGCGCGTTCGGCGGTGGACCTGCTCGCCGACCCCGCCGTCGCGACCCGCTGGGACGAACCGAGCGCCCTGCCCGCGTTCGGCGTGGGGGGCCTGGCCGGCCACCTCGCCAGCCAGGTGCTCGGCGTCCCCGCCGTGCTGGCCGCGCCCGTCCCCGCAGGTGACCCCGTGGGGCTGCTCGACCACTACGCGCGCGGCACCTGGCTCGGCGCCCCGGTCGACGCCACGGTCAACGTCGCCATCCGCCGCGCCGGTGACGGCCTCGCCGCCGACGGGCCGGCCGCTCTGGTCGACCGGTGCGCCACCACGCTGCGCGAGCTGACCGGCGTGCTGCTCTCGGAGCCACCCGGGCGGGTGGTGCACGTGGCACGTGGCCCGTGGTCGCTCGCCCTGGACGACTACCTGGTCACCCGGCTGATGGAACTCGTCGTGCACGCCGACGACCTCGCGGTCAGCGTCGGCGTGGCCACCCCGGAGCTGCCGGCCGAGGCGGTCGATCCGGTGCTGACGCTGCTGGTCCGCCTCGCCGTACGGCGGCACGGGCAGCCGGCGGTGCTGCGCGCGCTGAGCCGGGCGGAGCGGGCACCGACTAGCGTCGCCGCCCTCTGAGGCGGGGCCGCGAGGTGGGGTGACGCCTGCTGCCGGACGTCATCCCGGACAGGCGCGGGCCCCGGCCGACTCGCCGTCGGCCGGGGCCCGTTCGCCGCGAGCGTGTGCCAGGCCGGTCAGCCGTCGAGGCCGACCGGGGAGTTGGGGCGGTCGACGTCGACGAACTCGATGTCGTCCATCGCCCGGTCGCCCCGGCTGCCGGCGGCCCGCGCGGCGGTGCCGGCGGCCCAGCCGATCGCCGCGCCGACCAGCGCGGCGCCGATCAGCAGCGTCCAGGGCAGCGCGGGCCGGCGGCCGGCCAGCGCGTCGAAGGCGAGGGTGGCCCGGCGGCGGGCCTCGTCCGCTGCGGAGCCCACCAGGTCGCCGGCCTCGTCGGCGAGACCGGAACCGCCTCGGCGGGCCGAACGGGCGGTGTCCCGGACGCTGTCACCGGCGGAGCTGACCGCCGAGACCAGGTGCTGCCACGCCTGGTCCGTGACGCGCTCGGGCTTGCTGCGGCGGTCCAGCAGGTTGCTTCCGAACATGGTGGGTTACCTCCTCGGGTGCCGAAGCCGGCGGCCACTTCGGACTTCGGCGTCGCACCGGCGTGTGACGGTTCGCTCGTTTCCGCCTGTGCCCCGTGGGGCGGTTCGGCAAACCCGGTGCGGCGACCCGGGTGACCGTCGTCGGGCGGTGCGTCGGCGGCGTCAGCGGACGGCGACCGCCGCGGTCACGCCCCGCGCGAAGTCGTCGTCATCGTCGTCGTCATCGCCCCCGCCGCCGCCGAACCCGCAGGCCAGTACGAGGGCCAACAGCGCGCTGACGCCGGCCAGCGCGGCAAGTCTCCTGAGCATCGATCGTCCTCCCGGTCGCAGTCGTGTCTCCGAGCTGATGCTAGGCAGTACGGGCAAGGCCGGGGGCCGAAGCGGAACAGGCCACGCCCGAGGGGTCCGCTGCTGGGCGGTGCCGACTGCGGCCGGCTACCCTGGGGCGCGAACGCGTCAGTGACAGCTGATCGTTGGTTGGACAAAACGTCAATAGTTCGGATAAGGGAGACTTGCCGTGCCCTCGTCCGCGAATTGCTCATCCCGAGGGGTGGCGACCGAGGCCGTCGGAGGAATACTCTCGGTCGCGGCCCGCGTACTGATGAGGCGCCCGTCGGACGGGCGAGTGGAGGTGCTCGCGTGAGCCTGTCGATCGTGAAGTCGGTCCTGCCCGGTGGTGTCATCGAGATCGCCCCGCGGGGTGAGATCGACGTCGACACCGCATACGAGGTGCGTGAGGCGATCGCCGAGGTCCTGACCAAGGGGCGCCCCGGCCGGATCGAGCTGAACATGCGGCTCGTCACCTTCATCGACTCGGTCGGCATCAGCGCGATGGTCGCCGGCTTCCAGACCGCCGAGGTGAGCGGCGTCAAGCTCGTCGTCACCGAGCCGAGCCGGTTCGTGCACCGGCAGCTCTGGGTGACCGGCCTGCTCGGCCTCTTCGGCGCCCCCGAGCCCTACTACGCCGGCGCGCCCACGCCCGAGGTCCTCCCCGGCGCCTGACCCGCCGACGGCACCCCACCGGCCCGCGACGCGGGAGGGTGGGCCCCTCAGGCGTCGCCGAGGCCCGACAGGTCGACGTCCGCCACCTCGGTGACCGCGCGGATCGCCGTCACCGAGGCGTACCCCTCGGCCAGCAGGGCCAGGTCGGTGCCGGGCTGCACGGCCTGCCCCGGCTCCTCCAGCGACGTGCGGACGAAGCCGTGCCCGGCCTCCGCCACCGTCATCTGCACCTGGCCGAAGCTGGCCAGTGTGCCCCGGCGCACCCCGCGCAGCCGGTTGTGCGGCAGGTCGGGCGCATTGACGTTGAGCACGCTCTCCACCGGCCCGGCGGTGAGCCGGGGCAGCAGGTCCAGGGCGACCCGGGCGGCCGTCGACCAGTGCCGCTCGGCGTCGCGTACCCGGGCGGCGGCGGCCACCGCGGCGCCCCCGCTGGCGGCCGTGGCCTCCCCGGCCGAGAGCACGTCGAGCGAGACGGCCATCGCCCGGCAGCCGTTCGCGGCGGCGGTGAACGCGGCCCCCACCGTGCCCGAGTGCAGCACCGCCCGTCCCGCGTTCGCGCCCCGGTTGATGCCGGAGAGCACCACCGTCGGCGGGGGCCCGAAGGCGCCGTGCACCGCGATCAGCGCGATGAAGCCGGGGGAGCCGCCGACCGCGAACGCCGGCACCCCCGGAAGCTCCGACAGCGGATGCTCGTGGACCACCACGTGGCCGTCGCGCTCCACGGCGGTCATCGCGGCGCTGGTGCCGCTCGCCTCCTCCAGCGGCGCGGCGACCACCACGTCCAGGCCCCGGTCCGCCGCCGCCCGCGCCAGCGCCTGGATGCCGGGCGCGGCGATCCCGTCGTCGTTGGTGACCAGCACCCGCAGCGTCATCGCTCGGCCGCCCGGTCGGCCAACTCGTCGGGGCTGGTCCGCTCCTGCGGCCGGCTGCCGGCCGGTACGAGGCGCACCCGGTCGACCAGCCCGGTGATCGAGTCGAGCCGGCCGGTGCCCAGGCCGTGCCGGGTCACGTTCAGCGCGCCGGCCGCCGCGCCGGTACGGATCGCGGTGCGCACGTCACCGCCGCGCGCCACCACGGCGGCCACCCCGGCCGTCATCGAGTCGCCCGCCCCGCGCGGGTCGGCCGCCTCCAGCCGAGGCATCTCCACCTCGAAGACCTCGCCGTCGACCAGGGCGAGGGCGGGCTTGTCGGCCCGGCTCACCACCACGTTCTCGGCGCCCCCGGCGTGCAGGTCGTACAGGGCCCGGGTGAGCTGCTCCTCGTCCTCGCCGTCGGCGCGGCCGTCGGCGATCAGCTCCTCGTGGCTGACCTTGAGGAAGAAGACGCCGCTCTCCAGCACGGCGTCGAGGTGCTCGCCGCAGAGGTCGACCACCACCCGGCTGCCGTTGGCCCCGAGGTCGGCGGCGAACCGCCGGTAGAGGTCTGCCGGGACCAGCGACGGCTCGTTCGGCCCGCTCAGCACGCTGACCGTGGCGCGCAGCCCTTCGCCGAGCGCCAGGTTGTAGAGCTCGTCCAGCTCGTGCCGGCTGAGCGGCTGGCCGGGCACGTCGACGATCTCCTCCCGGGAGCCCTCCCGCCGATCGTGCACGTACCCGCCGCTGCCGGAGTCGCGGACCACCACCTTCAGGTTGACCCCCTCGCTGACCAGCAGCGGCTCCAGCACCTGGCCGATCTCGCCGCCGAGGGCGGTGCAGAGCACCACGTCGACCCCGAGCGACATCACCATCCGCGCCTGCCAGACGCCCTGCCCGCCGGGGTGCAGGTGCAGCTCCGGCGCGTCGCTGGGCTGGTCGACGGTCACCGTCAGCCGGGGCGTGGGCGCGAAGACCATCACGTGCCCGCTCATCCGTCGTACCCGTTCATGCGCCCACCCTCCACCGATCGGCACGTGGCGTGACCTTCCACCAGCTGACCGTAGTGGGATCGGTGCCCGGGCGTCCGGACTCCGGGCGGGATCGGCGCGGCGTTGCCAGCGCGCCCGGCATGCGCGACGATCGGGCGACCATCGACGGCGGGGAGACGGCGTGCTCAGGCGGAGTTCCTTCAGCTACACCGTCCAGGCGCGCTGCTCCCTCGCGGAGGCCGCGGCGCTGCTCGCCGATCCCGGCCGGCAGGAGGACCTGCACCCGCTCATCGTCCGGGTCCGTCGGGTGCCGACCCGCCCCGGCGCGCGCGCCAGCTACGACATCACCGATCGACTGGCGGCCGGGCCGGTGCGCCTGCCGATCACCTACCGGGCCGACGTCCTCGTCCACGATCCCGACGAGATCGTCACCGTGGCGCGGCAGTGGCCCGCCACCACGGTGCGCAACCACACCCGGCTGCGGGTGGAGCCCGACGGGGTGGTCCGCATCGACGTGGAAATCACCCTCGCCGCGCCCGCGCCGCTCTTCGGCTACGCGTTCCGCCAGGCCCGCGCAGCCCACCTCGGGCTGGCCGCCCGCCTCGCCGCGGCCCTCGACACGCGCCCGCCCGGGCCGCCGGCCGACTGACCGCCGGGACCGGTCGGGACGGCCGGAGGCGACGGGCGCCCGGGCCCCCGGTGACCCGCCGACGGGCGGGACACCGGGGCGCGGGCGTCAGTAGACCGACAGGTGCACGTGGTTGGTGTGGTCGCTGGACGGGTCGCCGTTGGCCCCGCTGTACGACTTCCACCCGCTGCTCGGCAGCCAGATCTGCCTGTACCAGATCACGTAGAGCACGGCGAGCCGGTCGGCGTTGCGCACGTAGTACGCCGCGAGGTTGTTGCCGTACGTCCGGTCGCCGCCGGTGGCGTCGCCGCCGAAGCCGCCCTTCTGGGCCGCGAAGTCGCAGGCCCGGCCCTTCGGGTGCTCGCCGGAGCCGCCGGGGCGGTAGCAGGAGACGTAGCGGGTGAAGCCCGCCGCCTTGGCCTGGTTGAGCGCGTGCAGGGTGCGTGGGGTGATGCAGCCGTTGGCGGGAGTCGGGTCGTTGACGCTGCACGACTCACGCGGCCACGAGCCGTCGGAGTTGCGCGGCGCCGCCTTCGCCGTCGCGGTCGAGGTGCCGCCCGGCGAGGCGCCCCCACCCGCGGACTGCTGTTGTTGCTGCTTCCGGTTGGCGACCGTCAGCGCCCGTTCGGCCTGCTCCTTGCGCTTGGCCATCACGCTGACCTGCTTGCGCTGCTCCCGGATCTCGCCTTCCAGGGCGAGCCTGGTGCGGGTGGCCTCGTCCCGGGTCTCCTGGAGCTCGCGCAGGGCCCGGTCCTCCTTGGCCGCCACCGCGTCGAGGGCGGCGGCGCGGTCCATGAAGCCGTCCGGTGAGCCGCTGTTGAGCAGGGCGGACGCCACGCTGAGCCGGCCGGTGCGGTAGGCGGCCCCCGCGATCTCGCCGACGTTGGCGGTGCGGGCGGTCAGCTCGACCTCGGTGGTCTTGAGCTGCGCGGTGAGCTGCTGCTGCCGCTTGGTCGACGTGTCCAGGGCGCGCTTGGCGTCGAGGTAGCCCTTGCTGGCGGCCTCAAGTTGGGCCCGCAGGGCCGGGGTGCCGCCCTCCTCGTCCTGGCCGGGAGCCGCGGCGAGCAGGCCGGCGCGGGTGGTGGCCGCCGCCGGGGCGGCGGTGACCGGGGCCACCGCGGCGCCGAGGGCGAGCATCGTGGCGATCAGGGCCGCCGTTCGGGCGGCACGTCGTCGTACAGGTGCCATCACTGGCATACACGTGTCCTTCCGTCAGCCGCCGACCGGGTTAGCTGACGGGTTCGGGACGGAAGATCCCTACCGCTGACGCGGATGCACCCCACGAACATGGTTCCCCGGTTCGCCCCGCCGGGCGATTAGGCGGCGGCCACCGCCGGCACCGGTGGGTGCCGCCTGGCGGAGGCCGAAGCCGAGCCTACCGGTGCCGGTGTGACTGGTGCAGCGCAGGTGACGGAGGGTGTGCGTCCACTAACAGTCAAATCCGGCATAAGGCCACAATACTCTCCCAGAATTAAGGTTGTCCTCATTACCACTCCACCGCCCCGCAGGCCCCGGGCGACGCTCCCGGCTCGATCTGCAACGTGGCGTGTTCGATCTGGAAGTCGTCGTGCAGCGCTGCCCGGGCGGCGCCCAGCACCGCGCCCACCTCCGCGCCGGGCGCCATCGTCAGGTGCGCCGAGGCCACCTCCATCCCGGAGGTCAGCGTCCAGACGTGCAGGTCGTGCACCTCGGCGACGCCCGGCACGGCGGCCAGCCGGTCGTGCACCGCGGTGACCTGGAGGTGTTCCGGTGCGGCCTGTACGAGGATGCGCAGCGCGGCCCGCCCGAGCCGCCAGGTACGGGGCAGGATGAACAGCCCGATCGCGACCGCCACCAACGGGTCGGCCCACCACCAGCTGGTGGTGGCGATCAGCAGCGCCGCCCCGATCACGCCGAGTGACCCCAGCAGGTCGCCGAGCACCTCCAGGTAGGCGCCGTGGACGTTGATGCTCTCCTTCGCGCCGGAGCGCAGCAGCGCGAAGGCGCCGACGTTGGCGAGCAGGCCGAACACGGCCACCACCAGCATCGGGCCGGCCAGCACCTCGGGCGGGTCGCCGAAGCGGCGCACCGCCTCGACCACGACGTAGACCGCGACGCCGGAGAGCAGCACGGCGTTGGCCAGCGCGGCCAGCACCTCCAGCCGGTAGAGGCCGAAGGTGCGCTGCGGATCGGCGCCCGCCCGCCGGGTGGCGGCGATCGCCGCGAGCGCCATGCCGATGCCGAGCACGTCGGTGAACATGTGCCCGGCGTCGCTCAGCAGGGCCAGGGAGCCCGTGCGGAAGGCGGCCACCGCCTCCACCACCATCAGGCCGGCGAGCAGCCCGAACGCCGCCCAGAGTCGGCCCCGGTGGCGGTGTGCGGCATTCGCCACCGACCCGTGATGGTGGTCATGACCTGCGCCCACGCGCCCACCCTCCGTCAGGCGTCCGGATTCGCGTCCAATCTATGTTCACATCGCTATGTATGCAAGTAACGCGGCCTCAGCCGATCGGGTCGACGGTGGTCAGGCGCTGGGTGGCCCGGGACAGCGCGACGTAGAGCGTCCGCACCCCCGAACCCGGGTCGGCCCGGATCTCACCAGGGGCGACGAGGACGACCCCGTCGTACTCCATGCCCTTGGCCTCCAGGCTGGTCACCACCTGCAGGCGCGGCGCGCCCAGCCCGCCCAGCCAGCCGGCCACCTCGTCGCGGCGGGGCACCGGCGTGATCACGCCGACCGTGCCCTCGACCTCGGCGAGCAGCGCGCGGGCCGCCGCCACGACGGCGCTCTCCAGCTCCGCCGGGGCCACCGCCAGCTCGACCGGGTCGACGCCGGTGGAGCGCACCGCCCTGGGCAGCGGGAGGTCCGGGTGCAGCCGGCGGATCTCGGCCGCCGCCACCGCGAAGATCTCCGCCGAGTTGCGGTAGTTCGTGGTGAGGGTGAAGTGGTGCCGCTTGCGCCGGCCCAACGCCTGGTCCCGGGCCCGGGTCAGCTCCTCGGGGTCCCCCGTCCACGCCGTCTGGGCGGGGTCGCCCACCACCGTCCACGAGGCCAGCCGGCCGCGCCGGCCGATCATCCGCCACTGCATCGGCGAGACGTCCTGCGACTCGTCGACCACCACGTGCGCGTACTCCCGGTAGTCCTCCGGGCGCTCCCGGGCCGCCTCGCGGGCGGCGCGCTGCCGGTCGGCGAAGGTGCTCAGCTCGCGGACCCCGCCGGCCAGCTGGAACGGGTCCCGCCTGGCCCGGGCCGGCCTCATCGGCTTGCCGAGCAACGCGTCCAGCTCGTCGAGCAGCGCGATGTCGGCGATCGTCAGCCCGGCGGCATCGAGGCTGCGGTACGCGTCGGTCAGCAGCCGGACCTCGGCGCGGGAGAGGATCCCGGCGGCGTACCGGTGCAGCCGGTCCGGGCGGGCCAGCCAGCCCAGCACGTGCCGGGGGTGCAGCCGGGGCCACCACGCCTTGAGGAACTCCCGGAACTCCGGCCGCTCGGCGATCTCGTCCTCGAACGCGCGCTGCTCGGGCAGCCGGCCGACGCCCAACCGGCGGGCCTGCGCCCAGAGCGCCGCGAAGATCCCGTCGAAGCCGGCCCGGCGCACCTCGTTGCGCCGGGCGCCCCGGGGCATCGCCCGGTCCCGGATGCCGTCCAGCTCGCGGCGCTCCAGCCGGAGCAGCTCGCCCCGGTAGAGCAGGCGCAGCTCGGTCGGGCCGTCCGGCACCGCGTCCCGGGCTGCCCGCTCCAGCACCCGCCGCATGCGCAGCGAGCCCTTGACCGCCGCCACGGCCGGCGGATCGGTGCGGGTGGCGGTCATGCCCGCGAAGAGCGTGCCCAGCGAGTGCAGGGTGGCGGTGTCCTCGCCGAGCGAGGGCAGCACCGAGGCGATGTACTCGACGAAGACCGAGGACGGGCCCACCACCAGGATGCCGCCGCCGGCGAACCGGCTGCGGTCGGAATAGAGCAGGTACGCGGCCCGGTGCAGGGCGACGGCCGTCTTCCCGGTGCCCGGACCGCCGGACACGATCGTCACGCCCGAGCCGGGGGAGCGGATCGCCTCGTCCTGCTCCCGCTGGATGGTGGCGACGATGTCCCGCATGCCCCGGCCGGTGGCCTTCGACAGCGTGGCCAGCAGCGCGCCGTCGCCGACCACCGCCATGTCGGCGGGCGCGGCGACGGGATCGAGCAGGTCGTCCTCGATCCGGGTCACCCGCTCGGCGGAGGACTGGATCGTGCGCCGCCGCACCACGCCCAGCGGCTGCGCCGGGGTGGCCTGGTAGAACGCGGCGGCGGCCGGGGCCCGCCAGTCCACCACCAGGGTGGAGGCGTCGTCGTCCCGGATGCCGAGCCGTCCGACGTGCAGCACCTGCCGGTCGAGCAGGTCCAGCCGGCCGAAGACCAGGCCCTCGTGCTCGGCGTCCAGCATGTGCCGCCGCCGCGCGGCGTGGAACACCATCGCGTCCCGTTCGACCAGCGCCCCGAAGTTGCCCACCCGGGCGAGCCGGTAGCCCTCCTTCTCGGCGCTGACCGCCGACCGGCGCAGCTCGGCCAGTCGGGCGTACACCCGGTCGAGATGCCGCTGCTCGACGGCGATCTCCTGTTCCAGGGTGGTCTGGTCGGTCACCGCTCGCTCCTCCTGACGTCGGCGGCGGGCGGCGCGAACCGTGCGAACCGCGCCAGGCCAACCGCAAGAGGGTACGGCCCGCGCGCAACCAGCGGCGCGACCGGTGCGGGAAAGGAACCCGCGTCACGCCCGCAGGGGGCCGCGGCGCGCTCCCGGACGCCCGGCTCAGTCCCCCCGGGCGGCGGCGGTGGCGTCGGCCCCGGGGGCGGCGAGCACGCGCCGCAGCACGCCGCCCAGCGCCGCGTTGACCTCGTCGGGGCGTTCCATCATCAGCATGTGCCCGGCACCCGGGCAGACGGTCAGCTCGGTCGCCGGCAGCGCGGCGGCGATCGATTCGGCGCAGGGTGGCGGGGTGAGCCGGTCCCGGTCGCCGACCAGGGCCGCCGCCGGCAGGTGGGCGAGCGCGGTGAGGGTGTCCAGCCGGTGCTGCGTCCCGATGGAGGCGCGGAACCCGCCGATCGAGCGCAGGGAGGCGCGGGCCACCGCCGAGGTGACCAGCCGGATGTCGTGGGGGTCGCAGCGGTCCCCGAAGAGCATCCAGCGGATGCTGGGACGCAGGGCGCGCAGCAGCGCCCGGGGCGGTCGCCAGGACCCGCACCGGGCCAGCACGCCGGCCCCGGTGGTCTCGGCGAGGCGGATCAACCGGGCGATCCGGGGCGAGAGGCCGTACGCGGTGTGCGTGTGGCCCTCGGCGGTGGTGGAGACGAAGACCAGCCCGGCCGTCCGGGCGGCGAAGTGCCCGGGGTGCCGGTGCGCGTACTCCATGATCGTCATGCCGCCCATCGAGTGGCCGACCAGCACGACGCGGCCGGTCGGGACCACCTCGTCCAGCACCGCGGCGAGGTCGTCGCCGAGTTGGGCCACCGTGGCGGTGGGCAGCGCCATGCAGCTCGACCGGCCGTGGCCGCGGGCGTCGTAGGTCACCACCCGCACCGCGTCGTCGAACCGTTCCCGCAGGTCGGCGAGCTGCCGATGCCAGGCCCGCCCGTCCAGCGTCCAGCCGTGCAGCAGCACGACGGTGACCTCGGCGCCGGCCGGTCCGGTCGCCTCGACGTGCAGGCGTACGTCGTCGGGAAGACGCACCTCGACGTGCTCCGACATCGTCACCTCCCAGGCCGCCCGGAACCGCAACACCGGGAATACCCGGTGGTAACACCGGCTACCCGTCATGAGACCACGGCAACCGGGTCGGTGAGAAGATTCGCAACCCGGCTCCGGGCGTCCGGTGAGCCCGCCAAGCTGGGGGCATGGGGTCGCCCCGCGCCGCGCTGGCCGAGCTGCTCGCCGGCAACCGCCGCTTCGTCAGCGGCCAGCCGATCCACGGCCACGACGTCACCGCCGCCGCGGCGGCGGCCTCCGGCGACCAGCAGCCGTACGCGGTGCTGCTCGGCTGCATCGACTCGCGGGTGCCGCTGGAGGCGATCTTCGACCAGACCTTCGGCTCGATCTGCGTGATCCGCACCGGCGGGCACGTGCTCGACCGGGCGGTGCTCGGCTCCATCGAGTACGTGGTCGGTGAACTGGGCGTGCGGCTGGTCATGGTGCTCGGGCACGAGCGGTGCGGCGCGGTGGCCTCCGCCGTGGACGCGTTGCGCGGCGGGCGGTCGCCGGGCGGCGCGCTGGCCCACCTGGTCGACCAGATCGCCCCGGCGGTGACCGAGGTGGGCGTCGACGACCCCCGGGTGCATCCGATGGCGGTCCGGCGGCACGTGCTGCGTACGGTGGCCGCCCTGCGCGCCGACGACCTGCTCGCCGCCCCGGTCGCCGCCGGCCGGCTGGCCGTGGTCGGCGCCCTCTACGACCTCGCGACCGGCGAGGTGGCCCTGCTCGAGGCGTAGGGAGGTGCCTTCCCCCGCACCCGACGTCGGGGGTGGGCGCCTGCCGGTGCGCAGACGCGGAACCGCCCGCCGGGATGATCCCGACGGGCGGTTCAGGTGTCGCGTGGGGGAGGGCTCAGCCCTCGAAGACGCCGGCCTCGACGAGGCGCTTCTCGGTGGCGTCCCAGCCGTCACCCGGGTGGGTGGCGTTGAGGTTGTTGATCTCGGCCCGGATCTTCGCGGCGTGACCGGCGGCGGCCAGCACCCGGATCTCCTCGACGAACGCCTCGGAGTCGGTGCGCAGGTGCGCGGTCTTGCCGTTGGTCAGGTTCCGCACGTAGGCGTGCTTGCCGCCGTTGAGCGGGATGAGGTACTTGAACTCGCCCAGCACGCTGAGGGCGCCACCCTGGCCAGCCTGGCCGGCCCGGACTGACGCGCGCGCGGTCTTAGAGGTGTTGCTCGCCACGGAGGTACTCCTTGCAAGACGTACGGGAGGACGGAACGTCCGGGGGCTGTGCGGGTGACACCCTGGTGGGTGGACCCGCGGAAGATGTGCGCGGCACAGGCCGCCGATGGAACTGTACACGACCACGATCCCTGGCAGGTCATCGCGTCGTGAGGGGTCAACCGGGGCACCCGTCCGACTATTCCGACCCGCGAATTTTCCGATTCCCTGGCGCACCATCCGTCACACCAGTCATCATGTGTTCCAGCAACCACTCGGGTGGTCGAGGTCGTAGGGGAAGACGCACCTCGCTCTCCGGGAGGTCACCGTGCCAACGCGTGGCGTCGTATACGTCCACTCAACCCCGCTCGCCGTGTGCTCACACGTCGAGTGGGCGATCGCGCGCGTCCTCGCCGCGCCGGTCAACCTGCAGTGGACGGCTCAGCCCGTCGACCCCGGCGCCCGCCGGGCCGAGTGCGGGTGGACCGGTCGTCCGGGGACGGGCGCCGAGCTGGCTGCTGCCCTCCGGCAGTGGCCCATGATCCGTTTCGAGGTCACCGAGGAGCCCAGCCCGGGCTCCGACGGCGAGCGCTTCATGTACGTGCCCGGGCGGGGCCTGTTCCGGGCGACCGTCGGGGCGGCCGGCGACATCCAGCTCGGCGAGGACCGGCTGCGCAGCATCATGGCGGGCGCGCGGGCGCCGGAGGCCCTCGCGCACGCCCTCGACAAGGCGCTCGGCACGGCGTGGGACGCCGAGCTGGAGCCCTACCGGTACGCCGGCGACGGCGCGCCGGTGACCCTGCTCACCCGCGTCGGCTGACACCCGGGCCCCGACCGGGCCCGACTCATCCTTCGGGGTGAAGGTCAAGTTGCCCCGATAAGGGGTGAACTGGTGGGATGGGCCGCGTGTCGACTACCCCGCGACGTGCCGGCGTCGCGCTCGCCGCCCTGACCGCGCTGCTCGTCTCCGGCTGCTCCGGTCCGGCGGACCGCCGCCCCGACCCGGCGCCGACGAGCGCCGCCGCCCCCACGGCCACCCCGGCACCCGCCACGAGCGTCCCCGGCGCCGACCCCGCCGCCCGCGCCGCCGCCCTCGTCGGCTCGCTCGCCGACGAGGACCTCGTCGGCCAGGTGCTGATGCCGTACGCCTACGGCGACGCGGCCACCCGGGTCTCGCCCGGCTCGGCGGCCGGCAACCAGGCGCTGGCCGGGGTGGACACCCCCGCCCAGATGGTCGAGAAGTACCGGCTCGGCGGGCTGATCCTGGTCGGCTTCAGCGCCGACGACCCGACCAAGGGCAACCAGGAGACGACCAACGTCGACGACCCGAAGCAGGTCCGCGCGCTGACCGACGGCCTGCGCGCGGCCGCCGGCCGGCTGCCCGCCGGGCCGGCGCCCTTCCTGGTCGGCACCGACCAGGAGCACGGCGTGGTCACCCGGATCACCGACGGCGTGACGCTGCTGCCCAGCGCCCTCGCCGCCGGCGCCGCCGGCAGGCCGGAGCTGACCGAGGCCGCCTGGCGGGCGGCCGGCACCGAGCTCGCCGCGATGGGGATCAACCTCGACTTCGCCCCCGTCGCCGACGTGCTCGCCACCCGCAGCACCGTGATCGGCTCCCGGTCGTACGGGGCGGACCCGAAGGTGGCGGCGGGGCAGGTCGCGGGCGCGGTCCGCGGGTTGCAGGCCGCGGGCGTCGCGGCCACCGTCAAGCACTTCCCCGGGCACGGGCACAGCGCCGCCGACTCCCACGAGGGACTGCCGGTGCTCGACCAGCCCCGCCGGACGCTGGAGACCGGGGCGTGGCCGCCCTTCTCCGCCGCCATCGACGCGGGCGCGATGGCCGTGATGTCCGCCCACCTCGACGCGCGGTCGGTGGACCCGGGCACCGCGGCGACCTTCTCGCACAAGCTGCTCACCGGCGTGCTCCGTGGCCAGCTCGGCTTCCAGGGCGTGGTGATCACCGACGGGATGAACATGCCGCCGGCCAAGCGCTGGTCGCCGGGCGAGGCCGCGGTGCGCGCCCTGAAGGCGGGCAACGACCTGATCCTGATGCCGCCGAACGTCGCTCAGGCGTACGACGGGCTGCTCGCCGCGCTCCGCGACGGCTCGCTGCCCCGGGCCCGCCTCGTCGAGGCCGCGACCCGGGTGCTGACCATGAAGTTCAAGCTGGCCGACCGGCCCACGCCGGAGCTGTCCACGCTGGGCGGCCCGGCGCACCGCAAGGCGGCCGAGGACCTGGCCGCGGCGGCGGTGACGGTGCTGCGGGGCGCCTGCGGCGGCGGCGTACGGGGCCCGGTGACCGTGACCGCCTCCGGCGGGCGGGACCACACCCGGGCGGCGCTGACCGAGGCGCTCAAGGCCGCCGGGGTCGAGGTGGTGGCCGGCGGCGGCACCGTGGTGCACCTCGTCGGGTACGGCGACGGCGCCGGCGACCTGCGCGCCGACGCCGCCGTCACGGTCGCCATGGACACCCCGTACGTGCTGGCGAAGGCCAAGTCGCCGACCCTGCTGGCGACCTACTCGTCCAGCCGGGCGTCGATGACCGCCCTCGCCGGGGTGCTGGCCGGCAAGGCCCGCCCGGACGGCCGGTCCCCGGTGCCGGTGACCGGCCTGCCCGCCACGACCTGCCGCGCGTGAGCCGCGTCAGTCGCGGTTGATCCGGGCCGACTGCTTCACCAACTGGTACGCCGGCAGCAGCTCCGCGGGCTCCGAGGTGTCCAGGCTCAGCACGATCGGCCCGTACAGGGAGGAGACCGCGATGGCCCGGTCGTGGACCGTGCCGCCGCCCTCCTTGAGGTAGCTCGCCTCGACGGCGTCGAGGGTGCCGGCCTTCACGCGCCGGTACTCCGCGTCGGTGGCGTCGGGCGAGTAGGCGTCGAGGAAGTGCTTCAGGTGCTCCTGGGCGCCGCCGGCGACCCCGTCGACCCGCCACACCCGGAGGAACCCGAGCGCGCCGGTCGGCCGGGCGTCGAGTTCGCACAGCATGAGGGCCTTGCCGACGCGGGGCTCGCCGAACTTCGCCGAGCTCTTCACCGCCTCGACCTTCCACTCCGCCGGCAGCGAGAAGGTGACCGGCAGCTCGCAGGGCGTGCCCTTCCCGCCCACCGTGGTGCCGGCGGTCGCGGCCACCACCTCGTCGTGCCAGGGCGGGCCGGGCGTCACCGGCGAGGCGGTGGCGCCCGGCGAGGCCGACGGGGAACCGCCGGCCGACGGCGACTCCGTCCCGTCGGCGCAGCCGCCGGTCAGTCCGATGGTGAGCGCCGCGAGCACGGCGGCGCGGGTACGACGTCGCATGGTGTCCATTCCCCGTTGACGATGAGCCGGCCCATCAAAGCGGCACGGACGGGCGTCGTCAACCCGATTGGACTAGCTGGCGCGCAGGGCGGCGATCAGCCACTCCACGGCGGGCACCGCGGGCGGGAAGGGAGGCCGCTGGTTGAGCACCCCGATCAGCTGCCAGTACCGCTCCACCTGCCGGTCCGTGAAGGCGGCCATCCCGTCGGCGAGCGCGAGCCGCTCGTCGCGGGACAGCCCCGGGTCCACCATCTCGTCGAGCACCGCCCGCGCCCGCTCCGAGTCCGGCGCGACGCCGGCGGCGAGCGCGGCGCGCGCCGGCTCGATCGAGTGCATCGCCGCCGGAGGCGACGGCGCGGTGCCCGCCGCGCCGGCCACCGCCATCGCGCGCACCCGCCGGCGGAAGTCCGGGTCGGCGACCAGCTCGGCCAGCTCGACCCAGGCGTCCACTTCCTCGTCGGTGGGCTCGTCGGGCAGGTCGGCGGGGAGCGTCCGCATCGCCCGGGCCAGCCCGTCGCCGTCGGGGCCGGGCTCCACGCCGCCGAAGACCTCGGCGACGAAGTCGTCGACGATCTGTTGCCGCTCTTGAGCGGAGAGGCGGGCCAGGTCGTTCATCAGTCTCAACTCCTCGGTCGTGCTGCCACGTCGGGCGACCGACCGCAGCACCGCCCGGCGCAGCCGCAGCGTGCGGATCTCCGCGTCCAGGGCGCGGCTGTGCGCCTGTGCCACCTCCCGGACGCTGGTCCGCCGCTGGAGGATCCGGCGGACGTCGTCCAGGCCGATCCCCAGCTCCCGCAGGCTGCGGACGAGGTCCAGCCGGGCCACGGCCGCCGCGTCGTAGAGCCGGTAACCGCCGGTGGACCGGGCGGTGGGCGGGAGCAGGTCGAGATCGGACCAGAAGCGGATCGTCCGGACGGACAGGCCGGTCCGGCGGGCGAGTTGCCCGATGGTGAACAGGTCGGTGCGGTCGTCCACGTCGAAGAGCCTCCTGCCTCCATCCGCTGGAGAGTCAAGCAGGAAAACCGGGTCGCCTTCGTCCGCCCCGCCTGGCACCTTCGGCGCACATGGGAACGGCTGAGGGTTTCGCGTACGTCGAGCGGTCGGACGGCACCGTGGTCATCACCCACCACGGCCGGGCGGCGGGCATCCTGCGCGGCGGCCGGGCGGCGGAGTTCCTCGCCGAGGTCGACGGCGACCCGCAGCTCGTGATGGCGCGGTGGACCGGCAACTACCGCCGGGGCAACGAGCGGACCGCCCGCCGGCACCCCCGCAACCGGGGCTGAGCGACGCGGAAGGGCCCGCGCTCGGTGGCGAGCGCGGGCCCTTCCGGCGTACGTCGGCCCTCCGGGCGGCCGGTCCCCGCCGGTGCCTGCGGCCGGCTCTCCCGCGCCGGCCGCGCCCCGACGAATCGGCCGGTCTAGAGGGGGATGTTGCCGTGGGCGCCTCGTGCCGCGGGGGCGGCGGCGAGGGCCTCGGCGATGCGGCGGCGGGTCTCGGCCGGGGTGATGACGTCGTCCACGACCCCGATCTCGAGGGCCCGGTTGACGCCGCCGGCGATGCGGGTCTGCTCCTCGACGAGTTGCGCGCGCAACGTCTCGCGCTCCTCGGCGGGGACGGCAGCCAGCTTCTTGCGGTGCAGGATGTTGACGGCGGCGCTGGCGCCCATGACGGCGACCTCGGCGTTCGGCCAGGCGAACACGGCCGTGGCGCCCAGCGAGCGGGAGTTCATCGCGATGTACGCCCCGCCGTAGGCCTTGCGGGTGACCAGGGTGACCCGGGGCACGACGGCCTCGGCGAAGGCGTGCAGGAGCTTCGCGCCGCGGCGGACGACGCCGTCCCACTCCTGGCCGAGGCCGGGCAGGTAGCCGGGGACGTCGACCAGGACGATCAGCGGCACGCCGAGGGAGTCGCACATCCGCACGAACCGGGCGGCCTTCTCGGCGCTGGAGGCGTCCAGGCAGCCACCAAGGCGCAGCGGATTGTTCGCGACGACCCCGACGGTGCGTCCCGCGAAGCGACCCAGGGTGGTCACCACGTTCGGCGCCCACTTGGCGTGCAGCTCCACCCCGGGGGCGTCCAGCAGCGCCTTGACCACCGGCCTGACGTCGTAGGCCCGGTTCGTCTCCACCGGCATCTTCGCCGCCAGGTCGTGTCCACCCTCGTCCTGGGCGGACACGTCGTCGGGCGACAGGCGCCCCTGCCGGCCCAGCAACGCGGCGAGCTTGCGGGTCTCGGTCATCGCCGCCTCGTCGTCGGCGCAGGTCACGTGGACCACCCCGGAGCGGCGGCCGTGCGGCTCGGGCCCACCGAGGCGGGCCATGTCGACCTGCTCACCGGTGACGCTGCGGACCACCTCCGGGCCGGTCACGAAGATCCGGCCCGCGCCGCTCATCACCACGATGTCGGTCAGCGCCGGCCCGTACGCGGCGCCACCGGCCGCCGGACCCAGCACCGTGGAGATCTGCGGCACCCGCCCCGAGGCCCGCACCATCGCCGCGAACACCTGACCCACCGCGTCCAGGGCGACCACGCCCTCGGCCAACCGCGCCCCGCCCGAGTGCCACAACCCCACCACCGGCACCCGCTCCCGCACCGCGGTGTCGATGGCGTCCACGACGTGCCGGCACCCGTCGGTGCCCATCGCCCCGCCCATCCGCGTCGCGTCCGTGGCGTACGCGACCACCGGCGAGCCCTCGACCTCGCCCCGCGCCCACAGCACACCCGAGGTGTCCCGCGGCACCGACAACCGCAACGAGCCCGCGTCGAACAACGCCCGGAGCCGGACTTCCGGATCCCGGTGGTCCACGACGGAAGATTCGTCCACGCCGACGGCGGTGGTGGTCACGTGAGCCTCCATGGCTGTGGTCTCAGGCCCGCGTGAAGACGAGAGCCACGTTGTGTCCGCCGAAGCCGAACGAGTTGTTCAGCGCGGCGGGGATGTCCATGCGGCGCGCCTCGTTGGCGGCCACGTCCAGGCTCAGCCCGTCGTCGGGGTCGTCCAGGTTGATCGTCGGAGGGACGACACCGTCGCGGATCGCCAGGATGGTGGCGATCGACTCCAGCGCGCCCGCCGCGCCCAGCAGGTGACCGGACATCGACTTGGTCGAGGTCAGCACCGGGTGGTCGCCCAGCGCCGCCCGCAGCGCGGTGATCTCCGCCACGTCACCGACCGGGGTGGACGTGGCGTGCGCGTTGACGTGCACGATGTCCGCCCTGGCGACGCCCGCGTCCGCGATCGCCTTCGCGATCGCCCGGATCGCGCCCTCGCCCTCGGGGTGCGGCTGGACGATGTCGTAGCCGTCGGAGGTGAGCCCGGCGCCGGCCAGCCGGGCGTAGACCCGGGCGCCCCGGGCGGCGGCGTGCTCCGCCCGCTCCAGCACCACGATGCCCGCGCCCTCACCGAGCACGAAGCCGTCGCGGCCCTTGTCCCACGGCCGGGAGGCCCGCTCCGGCTCGTCGTTGCGGGTCGACATCGCCCGCATCGAACTGAACCCGGCGATCGGCAGCTGGTGGATGACCGCCTCGGTGCCGCCGGCCACCACCACGTCGGCCCGGCCGGCGCGGATCATGTCCATGCCGAGCGCGATCGCCTCGGCACCGGTCGCGCAGGCGCTGGCCACCGAGTGGACCCCCGCCTTCGCGCCCAGCTCCAGCCCCACCCAGGCGGCGGGGCCGTTCGGCATCAGCATCGGGATGGTGTGCGGGGACACCCGCCGCGGGCCGGACGCCTCCAGGATGTCGTCCTGGGCGAGCAGCGTCAGCGCGCCGCCGATGCCGGAGCCGACGCTGACGCCCAGCCGCTCCGGGTCCAGCCCGGAGTCGGCCAGGCCCGCGTCCGCCCAGGCCTGCTGCGCCGCGATGATCGCGATCGCCTCGGAACGGTCGAGCCGGCGGAGCTTGACCCGGTCGATCAGGCCGGCCGGCTCGACCGCGAGCTGGGCGGCGATCCGGACCGGCAACTGCTCGGCCCACTCCTGGGTGAGCGGACCCACCCCGGAGCGGCCGGCGAGCATGGCGTCCCAGGTCGACGCGACGTCCCCGCCCAGCGGGGTGGTCGCGCCGAGCCCGGTGACGACGACGTCGGTGTGAGCCATGATCAGGACTGCGCCTCGATGTAGGTGACGGCGTCCCCGACGGTCTTCAGGTTCTGCACCTCGTTGTCCGGGATCTTGACGCCGAACTTCTCCTCGGCCGCCACCACGACCTCCACCATGGAGAGCGAGTCGACGTCCAGGTCGTCGGTGAAGGACTTCCCCTCGGCCACGTCGTCCGGGTTCACCCCGGCAACCTCTTCGAGGATCTCGGCGAGGCCGGCGGTGATCTCGTCACGGGTCATTGCGGTTGGTTCCTCTCATCGTGGATCATTCGACGGCCGACGACGCCGGCCGTCACTCCCCGGCGCAGGGGCCGGAGGGGCTTTCAGGGGCAGCGGACGACCTGACCGGCGTAGGTCAGGCCGCCGCCGAAGCCGAAGAGCAGCACCGGGGCGCCGGACGGCACCTCCCGCCGCTCGACCAGCTTGGACAGGGCCAGTGGCACGCTCGCCGCCGACGTGTTGCCGGACTCGACGATGTCCTTGGCGACGACCGCGTTCGGGATGCCGAGCCGCTTGACGATGCCGTCGATGATCCGGGCGTTGGCCTGGTGCGGTACGAAGGCCGCCAGCTCCGACGGGTCCACCCCGGCGCGCTCGCACGCCTGTCGCGCCAGCGGCGCCAGCTCCGTGGTGGCCCAGCGGAAGACCGACTGGCCCTCCTGCCGGATGGACGGGCGCCAGCCCTCGATGCGTACCGCGTCGCCCTTCTCGGGCACCGAGCCCCAGACCACCGGGCCGACGCCGGCGGGCTCACCGTCGCCGACCGCCGACACCACGGCGGCGCCGGCGCCGTCGGCGAAGATGATGCAGGTGGAGCGGTCCGTCCAGTCGACGATGTCGGACAGCTTCTCCGCGCCGATCACCAGCGCGTTGCGCGAGGCGCCGGCCCGGATGGCGTGGTCCACGGTGCCCAGCGCGTACGCGAAGCCGGAGCAGGCCGTGTTGAGGTCGAACGCCCCGGGCGCGGTGATGCCGAGCTTGGCGGCGACCCGGCAGGCCACGTTCGGGCTGCGGTCGGCGGAGCTGCACGTCGCCACCACGACCAGGTCGATGTCGGCGGCGGTGAGCCCGGAGTTGGCCAGCGCCTTGCCGGCGGCGGCGGCGGCCATGTCGGCGACCGTCTCGCCGTCGGCGATCCGCCGGGTGACGATGCCGACCCGGTCCCGGATCCACTCGTCGCTGGTCTCGACCAACTGGGCGATGTCGTCGTTGGTGACCACGCGGGAGGGCTGGTAGTGCCCCAGCGCGACGATCCGGCTGCCGGTCATGCGTGACCTCCGATACGGACGAGCGGTTGCCCCGGCGCGACCGGGTCGTCGTGGTGGGCGAGCCACTCGGTTAGCACGCCGCTGTCGTGCGCGGTCACCTCGACCGGGCCCTGCCGGGTGGCCACGTGGCCCACGACCTGGCCCGTGCGGAGCGTGTCGCCCTCGGCGAGCTCCCGCGCCGGCTCGAAGGTGCCGGCCGACGGGGCCACCACCACGCGGAAGTGCATGGTCGGCTCGTGGCTCGGCGCCATCCCGTGCCGGGCGATCAGGTCCCGGGCGGCGGGCAGGTCGTCCGGGGTGTTGAGGGTGACCACCTCGGGGGCTCCGGCCCCCTTGAGCTCCCGCTTCACCAGCCCCGCGAGGGTGCCGGCCGGGGGCAGCTCGATCACGCCGGTCACCCCGAGGTCGGCCAGGGTGCGCATGCAGAGGTCCCACCGCACCGGCGCGGTGACCTGGCGGACCAGGCGCTGCACCATGGCGCGCCCGTGGTTGACCGCGGCCCCGTCGAGGTTCGACAGCAGGATCCGGGCCGGGTCGCTCGGGGTGATCCCGGCGGCCACGGCCGCCAGCGCCGCCTCGGCGGGGGCCATGTACGGCGTGTGGAAGGCGCCGGCCACCTTCAGGCGGATCACCCGGGCCTTGGCCGGCGGCTCGGCGGCGAGCTTCTCCAGCCCCTCGACGGCCCCGGCGGCGACGAACTGGCCGGCGCCGTTGCGGTTGGCCGGGTGCAGCCCGTGCGCGACGATCGAGGCGAGCACCTCGTCCGGGTCCCCGCCCAGCACGGCCGCCATCCCGGTCGGCTCCAGCGCGCAGGCCGCGGCCATCTCCCGGCCACGTACGCCGGCCAGGGTGATCGCCGCCTCCGCCGGGAGCACCCCGGCGAGCGCCGCCGCGCCCAGCTCGCCCACGCTGTGCCCGACGGTGAGCGTGACGTCGTACATCGGCAGGTGCTCGGCGGCCAGCAGCGCGGCGGCGACCAGCAACGGCTGGGTCCGGGCGGTGTCCCTGATCTCGTCCGCGTCGGCCACGGTGCCGAGGTGCACCAGGTCGACCCCGGCCAGTGCCGACCACCAGCGCAGACGCGCCTCGGCGCCGGTGAGGTCCAGCCAGGGAGTCAGGAAGCCGGGTTTCTGGGAACCCTGGCCGGGCGAGAGTACGGCGAGCACGTCTATGACTCTCCCGGATACGCGCGGGTAGCGCTGTGCCGCCCCCGACCAAACCGCACTAGAACCTTTGGAGGGATCCTACAGAAATCGGCGGCGATCATCACCTGTGTGTGACGTTTTACCGCCGCCTGGGTTCATTGTCGCGGTTGGTACCACCGGGTCGAGCCGGCCGACGGTGAGAGCCACCTGGAGCGCGAACGCGTCCCGCGCCGTGAGCGGCGAGAAGCCGGTGACGTCGGAGATCCGCCGCAGCCGGTAGCGCACCGTGTTCGGATGCACGAAGAGGGACCGTGCGGCGCTCTCCAGCGTGCCGCCGGCCGCGAAGAAGGCGTCGAGGGTCTCCAGCAGTTCCCCGCCGGCCCGCACCAGCGCGGCATAGACGTCGTGGCGCAGCCGTCGGCGTGCCTCCGCGTCCCCGGCCAGCGCCCGCTCCGGCAGCAGTTCGTCCGCCGGCACCGGCCGGGGCGCGGTCGGCCAGGCCGGGGCGGCCCGGAAGCCGGCCAGCGCGGCGCGCGCCGACTCGGTCGCCTCGTCCAGGCTCGGCACGGCCGGACCGACCACCACCGGCCCGTCCCCGAACGCGCCGAGCAGCTTGCCGGTGGCCGCGACCGGGTCGGCGGCGCCGCCGAGCACGATGACCAGCCGGTCGCCGTGCACCCCGCCGATCACCTCCGTGCCGATGCGCCGGGCCTGCCGGTGCACCGTGTGCAGCACCGCCGAGACCTCCCCGCCGGGGGAGCGGCCGACCGCCACCGCCACCGGCGGGGCGTCCGCCCAGCCGAGCGCCGCCGCCCGGCTCGCCAGCACGTCCGGCGAGTCGCCGCGCAGCAACGCGTCCACCAGCAACGCCTGCAACCGGGCGTCCCACGAACCGCGCGACTCGGCGGCCCGGGCGTACACGCGGGCGGCGGCGAAGGCGATCTCCCGGGAGAAGCGCAGCACCGCCTCGCGCAACTGCTGCTCCTCGCCCTCCGCCGCCAGGTGCGAGACCTGCTCCTCGACGACGTCGATCATCACCTTCACCAGCGCGACGGTCTGCTGGAGGCTGATCGAGCGGGCGAGCGCCTGCGGCGCGGTGGCGAAGACCTCGTCCGAGACCTCCTGGGTGCTGTCCGCCGTGCCGCCGCCGTCACGCAGCCACTGCACCAGCGACCGGGCGCCGGCCTGGGCCACCAGCATCACCCAGGAGCGGTGGTCGGGCGGCAGGCCGCGGAACCAGGGCTGGGTCTCGTCCATCCGGGCCACGCTGGCGCTGGCCAGCGCCCCCGCCGCCCGCTCGATCCGGCGCAGCGTGGCCGACAGTTCCGTCCCGCCCGGCTCGCTCACCGCCCCAGCCTGACATGCCCCGACCTGCGCCTCCGCGCCGGGCGGTCCGCCTCCGCGACCGGGCGCCCTCCCGGTTCCGCGCTGCCGGTGGGGGAGGCGGGTGCGGCTGTACGGGGCGTCGGTGCCGGCCAGTACGGTGACAGGGCCCGTCGGAGCGACCCCGGCGGGCGGGGCGAGAGCGTGAGGAGACCGGGATGGCGCACGGGGAGGCCGAGCACGGCTGCGCCCAGGGCGAGCCCTGCCGGCCGGGCCACCACGAGCAGCAGGCGGCAGCCAAGCACCGCCGGTTGCCCGGCGGGTTCCCGGCCCACTCGCCGGAGCACCCGGCCCGCGCGTGCGAGCGCCCCGACGAGGACGTCACGGTGCCCCGGCAGCGCGTGGCCGAGCCGGCTGCGAGCGGCGAGCCCGAGCCGGCGGCGGCCCACGG
>NZ_JBFABB010000091.1:0-28850 GCF_040640035.1 Micromonospora sp. NPDC023633
GCCCTGCTGCCCACGCCGAGCCACCGCGATCGTGCAGGCGATCCTCGTCCTGCACCACACCGAATCCAACCGCTACACAGGATGAAAAGGGCTCACTGAGGTCCACGCGATCCTGCGCCAGCCCCACCTGCGCCAGGACCCGCTCGTCGAGCAAGCGATGGGCATCCAGGCACTGCGGCTGCTCGCCACGCTCACTACGGAGTGCGCAAGCATCGACCATCTATCAGCAGCCGTCGAGACGGCGTTCCAAAAGCACCCGGACTACGACATCATCACCAGCTTCCCTGGCATCGCAGCCCAGGCCGGCGCCCGGCTACTGGGTGAGATCGGCGATGACCGCACCCGCTTCTTCGATGCGCGATCGTTGAAGGCTTTCGCTGGCGCGGCCCCGGTGACGCGTGCGTCCGGCCGCAGTCTCGTCGTCTCGCAACGCCGGATCAAGAACGACCGACTTGCCGCGGTCGGGCTTCACCTGGGGGCTGTCAGCGCTCAACCAGTCACCCGGCGCGCGAGCCCACTACGACCGACGCCGCACCGCCGGCGACGGTCACGCCGCCGCCTTCCGTCACCTGTTCAACCGCTTCCTCGGCTGCCTCCATCACTGCCTGAGAACACGGCAGCACTACCGAGAAACGACGGCCTTCCCAATGCCGGTCGAAGTCGCTGTCGCTGCTTGACAGCTACGCCCATCGGATGTCTTGTGGTGCCCGGCGGGGTGATCCGCGCTTGACCGACGGTAAAGCAGCGCTACCCAGCTCCAACTTGACTGATCTTGGTCCCCAGAACGGCGAACGGCGAAAGGGCCGACCCGATTTCCGGATCAGCCCTCTGACCTGCGTCGGGACGGCCGGATTCGAACCGACGACCCATTGACCCCCAGTTTGCAACGATTCTGTCACGCCATGCCGGAACAGCTTGATACATCCGCGTACCCGGACAGAACGACATCACGCATCACGTCCCAATGCCCTCTCATGTCGGCCACTCCTCCCCCGGCGGGCCGTCGCCGTTACCGGGTCCGTTACGGCGAACGGTCAAGGACCCGCCCTGGCACCATGAAGGTCCGGGCGTCGTGCGCCGGATGACACGTCACCCACCGAGGGGTCGCCCAGGGGCGGGACCCCGGCCGGGCAGGCAGCGGTGGCCCCCGAGCGTGGGTAAGTAGTGATGTCGGCAAAACTACTGACGACGCCCCGCACCGGCCGCCGGAAGAATCTCTGCCATCCCGGCGTGGCCCGGGCCTCATCCCACCTCGAAGGGAGGTGACCACATGCCGATCGGACGAGAAGACGACGAGTTCGAGCTCGACGATCTCGACCTCAGCGGCCTGACCGTGACGGTCATGCGCGACACCGTCGCGATCCCCGAGTCCGGGGCGTCTCGGCTCAGCGCGTGTATGGCGTCCTGCTCCTGCTCCATCGTTCCAGACGAGCCGATGCTGTAGCCGCGAACCGTGCTGCCTGAGTGACGAGGCGACTGTCGCCGGGCCCGGCGACAGTCGCCCTTCCAACCCCGGACTCCTTCCGACGACCCCAGCCGTTCCCCAACCGGTGAGGCGAGCAGATGTCGACCAGTTCCTGGCAACTCCGCCCCACCGTGCAGGCAACCCGGATCGACGGCGGGCTGCACCTACGGTCCTGGGACACCAGCCTCACCCTGGACGACGCGCCACAGCTGTGGCGGCTCTGGCAACTGCTCACCCGGCGCCTCGCGTCCGGCCGGACCACAGACGACCTGCGCGACCTGTCGCCACGCCCGCCCGTCGCCCTCGCCCTGTACCGGCTGGCCGACCTGCTCCGGGAACACGACCTGCTGGTCCGGGTGCCGGAGCACTGGGCCAGCACCGGGCGTGCCCATGCCCCCGCCGACGCCTGCGGACCGGCCCCGGTGCCTCCCCCCGCCGTCGCCACCTGGCTGGCCTCGGTCGCCACCGACCCCGCCGCGTCCTGGACCGGCATCGGCCGGGAATCGGTGACCGTCACGGGATCGGGCCCCGCTGCCACCGCCGCGATCGAGGCGTTGACCACCGCCGGAGCCCGGGTCCGGCGGGCCGCGACCCGCACCGACCCACCGCGCGACGCCGGGCGCGTCACCCTCGCCGTCGGCGACGGGCGTGCCGTGGTGACCGGGGCCAGCGCCACGGTCGGCTACGTCACCCCCGTCGGCCCGGGCACGCATCTGCGGGCCCAGTCCGGCCTGATCGCCAAGCGGCTCGGACTCGGCAGCGCGGCGACGGCCCCTGGCGACCCGGTTTCCGTGGTGGCCGGCGCCTGCGCCGCGCACCGGCTCCTCGGCGCGCTCGCCGAGCTGACCGACCCGGCCGCGCCGACGGCGCTCGTCGTGCGGAGCGACCCGCTGCGCGCCACCGCCCACCCGTGGCCGCCCGGCGTACGGTCACCGGCGGTCGACGCCCCCGACCGTCGGGACGACACCGTCCACGCGGGCCTACCCACCTCCCTCACGGACCCGGAACTCGGTGTGTTGCCGCCGGTGGAGCTCGACGATCTGCCACAACTGCCGGTGGGACTGGCCCGGTGCCGGGTCGGCGGTGTTCCCGGCCCGGCCGGTGGGACGCTCGTCACCGGGCACGGTCCGGACACCTCCACGGCGAGGTTGCACGCCACGCTGGCAGCGGTGGAGCTGCTCAGCGTGTCCACCGGAGGGGCCGCCGTGCTGGCCTGCGGGGTGGACCGCAGCCATGCCGAGGGAGTGCTGCTGCGCCGCCTCGCCCGCCGGTCGGTGGCCTCGGCCGGTGTCACGTCAGGCGAGGCTGTCCCCCCGTCGGCGTTCGACGCGCCGGCAGCCCGCCGCTGGTGGCGTACGCTGACCCGCCGCCTCGGCGTCCCGGCGACCGTTCACGTCCGCCGGCTCGCCCCCGGGGCGCAGCTGGCCGTCGTGCGCGGCCCGGGCACGACGGACCCCGATGGGTGGATGGAGCTCGGCTGGGCGATCGAGGCTACGGCCCACGACGCGGTCGCCTTCGCCGCTCTCGCCGCGGTCGCCACGGTCCGCTGGCGTGCACACCGGCCCGGTCCGCCGTACTCGCATGGCCCCTGCGGAGCGTCGCCACGGGTGAGCCGCTCGGCCGCGCCCCTGCCCGACGGGTCCGAACGGGAGGCCGCCCTCCGGCGGTCACTGCGGACCCTCGTCGGCGCCCCCGCGGAGCCGATCGTGGTGACGCCGCCAGCTCCGCTGGCCGCCGCCCTGCGTACGGTCGGGCTCGTCGTCCTGCGGGCCGGCGATGACCGGTGACCCTCGGTTGCCCGGGGACGATCGGGACGGTCCCCGGCAGCCGGACCCCGACCTGGCCGGCCAGCTCGCCGAGGCGCTGAGGGGGGCGGGGTCGCCGTACCCGGTGCTGGCCGAGGACTACGGGTGGGCCGGCTCCGGCCCGGCGGTGGTGGTGTCGACCCGGTGGAGTCCGGCGCTGCTGAGCCGGCTGGTCGACCGGGGTACCGGGGCCGGCGGCACCGTCCTGCCCGTCCGGTTCGACGGCGGTACGGCGCTGGTGGGTCCGCTGGTCGGCGCCGACAGTGCCACCTGCCTGCGCTGCCTGGAGGCCGCCAGGCTGGCGGCGCCGGGCGGCCGGACACCGCACGGTGATTCCGAGCTGCGGCTCGGCGGTCGGCCGGCGCCGGCCCTGCTGCCCGTGCTCGCCGCGGTGGTCCGGTCGGCGTTGGCCGGGCCGCAGTCCGCCGCCGCGCGGCTCTGGGTCGTCCGGCCCGACGGGAGCGTGTCCGCCCATCCGGTGGCGCCGGTGGGGGTTCGCTGCGAAGGATGCCTCAGCCGGCAGCCCCCGGCTCCACCTGGGACGCCGCTTGCCGGCAGCGGTCAGCCGCCGGCCGACCCGGTGCGGCTGCGCCGGCCGAACCCGGCGACCGACCTGGCGGGACTTCGCCGGGCGCTGCTGGAGCCGCGGCTGGGTCACGTCGTCCAGCTGCACCGGCACGAGGGGTACGGGCTGCCGGTCACCACGGCGGTGGTCGCCGGTCCGGCGGTCACCGTGGCGGGCTTCGGCCGGGCGACGACCGCCGCGGAGGCTGACCGGTTGGCGCTCTTCGAAGCGGTGGAACGGCTGGCCGGGTACGCCCCCCACGGGCCCGCCGCCCGGCACTGGGCGTCCTTCGCGGAGCTGGGACCGGAGCGCGCCGTCGATCCCGCGGCCCTCGGTCTGCCCGACCTGCCCAGCGCCCACCACATCCCGTACGCCCCCGACGTGCCGACGTGGTGGGTGCCGGGGTGGTCGCCCAGTCGTGCGACGTCCGTGGCGGTGCCGGAGCACGCGGCGTACTGGGGTGACCTCGGGCAGCGCCCGTCGGTGACCTTCCTGTCGGAGTCCTCCAACGGCTGCGGTCTCGGCAACAGCCTGGAGGAGGCGGCCCTGCACGGCCTGTTCGAGGTGATCGAACGGGACGCCTTCCTGATGGCCTGGTACGCCCGTACCCCGCTGGTGGAGGTCGCGCTCCCCGACGAACTCGACCTGGTCGGGCACCTCGCCGACAATCTGGACCTGCTCGACTACGACCTACGGTTGTTCGACGCGACCACCGACCTGGCCGTGCCGGCGGTCGTCGCGCTGGCGCACCACCGGATGCCCGCCGCGGGGGCGCCGACGGCGTTCTTCGCGGCCGGCGCCCACCTGGATCCCCTCACGGCGATCCACTCAGCCGTGGTGGAGCTGGTCGTCAACCTCCACGAGGTGCGCGACACGTGGCAGGGGGATTCGGCGCGGGCGGACCGCGACCGGCTACTGCCGATGCTCGACGATGCCGCGTTGGTCCGCCGGATGGACGACCACATGATGCTGCACTGCCTGCCGGAAGCACGGCCGCGCTACGAGTTCCTGCTCGGGGCCGGGCGGACCCGGGCCTGGCGGGAGGTGTGGCAGGGACTGCCCCGTCCCGTCGAGGACCTCGCGGCCCTGTTCGGCGCGCTCTGCGCGGACCTGCACCACCGGGCCGGGGTGGAACCGATCGTCGTCGACCAGAGCATCCCCGAGCTGCGGCAGGCCCTCGGGTTGCATGCTGCCAAGGTCGTCGTCCCCGGCACCCTGCCGATGACGTTCGGTCACCTGAACCGGCGGACGCGGGGGCTGCCCCGGCTGCTGACTGTGCCGGCGGCGCTGGGCCGCCTGCCCGGGCGGCCCCGCTACGAGGACCTGGCGCTGCATCCGCATCCCTTCCCGTGACCGTCCCCTCCCGGGCCCGGCCAGGGGGTCGGGCCCGACGTGCGGGCCCGACCGCCAGGGGTCACCCGACGGGCCGACCGACCGGGAGCAGGTAGGCGAGAACCTCGTCGACCCCGTCGAGGAGGAGCAGTTCGTGGGCGATGTCGTCGTAGAACCCACCGACCATGCCCAGTCCGAGTCCCGTCGCCGCCGCCGTGAGGGCCAGGTTCTGGGCCAGGTGACCGGCCTCGAGTAGGCCGAAGCGCAGCGCCCGGAGGCCGTAGGCGGCGCGCAGCACGGGCAGGTCGACGTAGACCCCGAGCAGCGCCGGCAGCGCCGACAGATCGATCCGTTCCTGGCTGGCCGGGGTGTCCGCCGGCTGCGTCGCCGGGCCGGCCTTGAACCACATCGACGCGGTGGCCAGCTCGGCGTCGGTGGGCACCGGGCCGGTGGGCAGCAGGAGCCGGGCCTCGGCGTCCACGTCGTACTGGTGGGCCGGGACGCCGGCCACGTCCCGGGCCAGCACGCGCAGCCGGACCGCGTACTTGGCGCCGGCGCTCGGGTAGGGCCGGCGGACCCCGGGCCTGCCGGCCCGATCACCCGCCCCGCTGGCGGTCCACAGCAGAGTGGCCAGTTGCGCGGCGTCCATCGGGCCGCAGAGCGGCCCGCGTCCGCTGGCCCGCGCGGTGAGCGCGTCGCCGAGCGCGGCCGTCACGGGCGCGGCGGGGGGAAGGGCCAGGGGCGGACCGGACCGTCGCCGGTCGCCGTGCCGCGTCTGGTCCGACGTCCTCGGCCGCTGCCACTCGATGCGGCCCGGGGCATAGCTGCTGGCCGCCAAGTAACGCCGGTCGGGGCTGGCGGTGCCGTCGGCGAAGAAGTCGGTGGGGCCGTCCGGCGCCAGCAAGGCGGCGGCGAGGAAGTGGTAGAGGGAGCGTTCCTCGTCGGGCAGGATGCCCAACCGGTTGAGCAGCATGTGCAGTTGGGACGCCCACACCCCGGCCCACTGGTCGCCGCCGCCGGCAGAGCTCTCCAGCTGGGCGCGGGCGGCGCGCACCTGGGCGGCCCACCGGTCCCGGATCCGGGAGCCGTCCGCCGCGGAGGCGGTGATCTCGTGCCAGCGCCGTACCACCGAGCGGGCCTGCGTGGTGGCTGCGGCGAGCGCCGGCCCCTGCACGTTGCCCGGGGTCAGCGTGGTGCTCTCCGGGTGCCACCGCCAGGCGGTCGCGCTGCGGCGCAGCCATCGGGCCGCGGCGAGCATGTCCAGGTCGAGGGCGATCAGGGTGGCGAGGACCAGGTCGGTAGCCGCCACCATCCGCTGGCCGGGTCCCGGGGTACACGCGACCACCTCGGCGGCGATCCGGCTGGAGGTGCCGAACAGCGTCTCCGCCACCGGCAGCGCGGCCGGGCCGCCATACCGCTCGGTCTCCGGCTCGTAGTCGACCTGCCGGGCCTGTGCGTGCCCCGGCCACCCCGGACGGCTGGCGGTGCTGAGGTCGAGCAGCGGATGGTCGGCGGCCCGGGCCGCGGCCACCAACTGCTCCTGCCACCGGCGGTGCTCGTGCGCCTCGGCGCCCCGGGCCCGCACCCTCAGGTGTGGACCGTCGTCGAAGTAGCGGATGAAGAACCAGTCGGTGATCGTCCCGTCCCGACGCAGTCCCTCCATGAGCGGTGTGAGTGTGCCGGTGATGAAGTCATCGACGTGTTCCGCACTCCAGTGCAGATAGCAGTGCAGGCTGTGGAAGGAGCCCCGCCCAGGGTGGACGGGGGCGGCGGTCACGGGCATGGGAACTCCTCCGGACAGGTCGGAAGCCGGCGCGGCCGGACCCGGTCGAACAGGTCCGGCCAGGTAAGTCCGCAGCCGTTGGAACTCTCCAGCAGGAACTGGGGGGAGTCGTCTCGCTCGAGTCGGATCGGGTGCCCCCAGGACCAGGTTCCGGCCGGGACGGGCTCACCGCGGCGGCCGGATCGGTGCGCCAGCCGGCGCAGCAGGACGTGGATCCCGGCGTCGACGGGGCTGGCGTGCACGACCGGCCGCAGCCGCAGGGCGGGCGCGGTGGCACCGGCGGCGGGCACGGACACCGCGGCCGTCACCGGGTCACCTCCGACGCGCGCAGGTGCCCGCGCATCGCGTCCTGCCAGGTCACTCCGGTGAGCCGCTGAACGGCCTCGCTGAACAGGTAGGCGGCGAGGTAGCGCTCGGAGGGGGTGATGTCGCAGATCGCCAGGAGCAGGTACAGCACGTTGGTGCCGAACCGGTACGGGCCGAAGTCGTCGCGGACCGCCGCCTTGGACAGGAAGTCCATCCGGTTGAGCCCACGGTGGTAGGGGCTGAACTCGGTCCGCACGGTGACATCCCACTGCCGCTCGGTGGCGGGGTCGCCCAGGGCGCGGGCCCGGCGGGCGTACTGGTCGCCGGGTACCACTGGTATGTCACCTCGGTCATGGGCCGCCCGGGTGATCCGCCACGCGACCTCCTCCCAGCTTCGCCAGGCTTCGGCAACCGGGGTGTGGCCGGTCCGGTCCGGCGCCACCAGTCGCCCGACCTCCTCGACGATCCGGTCGCTCTGCCGCTGCCAGGTCGCGTGGAAGCCGGCCCGGATCCGCCCGTCGGTATCCCGCAGGTGCAGAAAGTCCTCCAGGTGGGACAGGAAGGAGTTGTAGCCGGCGCCGTAGCCGGCCGGGTACGCGGCCGCGTGCACGGCCATGGCGGTGAGGGCGAGCCGGACCCGCCGGGCGGAGGTGTTGCCGTGAGCCACCAGGTCGGCGGCGGTGGTGGCGACCGGGTCGAGGCCGGCGCGCAGCAGTTCCGCGCGGCAGGCCACGGCGGCGTCGGATCCGAGCAGCTCACGGACGTGCCCGTCGGCCGGCGGGCCGACCAGGACGGTGTTGTCGGCCATGATCGGCTCATAGGGGCCGGGCACCAGTTCGGCCCGGCCCGCCGCGACACAGCGGCGCAGCAGCTCGGCGTCGTCGGCGTCGCCCCGGGAGGGGTGGGTGGCCAGGTACGCGCGCAGCGTGGCGGCGAAATCGTCGGCGGCCACGCGTACGGCGGGCTCCGGTCCGGCCACCCGGATCCGCAGGTGCGGCCCGTGCAGCCAGTGCCGTTCGACGTGCAGCCGCAGCTGCGGACCACTCAGCCTGGCGACGGCGGGAAGGACCGCGTGGTACAGCAGCGGGACCTTCTCCGGCTCGTGGTAGTAGCAGACGACGTCGGTGGCGGCCGTCGACCGGTGGTCACCCATCGGCGCCTGCACGGTACAGCTCGATCACGACCTCCGTCGCCGGCTGCCCGGGACGGGGGGCGGGCAGTGCCTCCTCCAGGACGACGCCGTCCGGGTAGCGGGCCAGGGTCCGGGACAGGCAACGCAGGTGTAGCGGGCTTGTGAGGTCGACGTACTGGGAACGGGGCTGTTCCAGGTAGGACATGAACGCCGTCAACCCCTTCGCGCCCTCGACGGCGGCGGCGCCGACGAAGACGTGCTCGGGCAGGCCGAGCAGGTGTCGCCAGCGCACGGCGGTACGTCCCACCTCAGCGGGCCGGGCGTCCAGCTCGGCCCGCCAGGCGGCGACGATGTCCGCGGAGAGCCGCCAGTCCGCCCGGGAGAGGACCACCTCCCGGTACCGCAGCCGGGGCCGGCACCAGACCGGGCCGACCGGGGTGCGGCGGATCTGTCGGGCCGCCATGGCCCCGCCCAGTCCGACCGATCCCGTGCCCACGTCGGTGAGCATGCTGGTCAGGCGCTCCGGCAGCATCAGCGGCACCAGGAACCCGAGATAGACCACGTCCAACGGTTCACCGGTGGCGGTGACCACCAGGCGGACCTGATCGGTGGCGACGTCGTGGACCAGGTGCAGGTCGTCCGGAACCAGGGTTCCGTGGCGGCGGTCGTCGGCGATCTCGTCGCCGACGAGCAGCGGATGCAGGTTGCCATTGAACCCGTTGACTGGGCGGAGCTGGGCCACCCGGGCGCCGAGGTGGCGCCGGAGCTGGGCGGCGACGGCCGTTTCGGCCTCCGGGGGGAGCTGCCGCAGGAAGCGGCTGGTGAACCGGCCCCAGCCGCCGTACACGTGATTGACACAGAACGACGCGCCGTCGTGGCAGGACTGTCCGAAGACCGCGTACGAGCCGGGTCGGCTGGTGAGCCAACGGGGCAGCCTGGGGGCGACGGCGTCGGGCAGCCCGTCGGGGACGGTCAGGTTCCCGTCGTCGTCGGTCGTGACGGCGGCCACCAGGTCGGCCCGTAGCCGGGCCAGTTCGCGCAGCTCGTCACCGGGGGCGAGGTCGAGCGTCGGGTCCAGGGCGCCGTCGGCGCCGACCAGGTGCGTCGCCTGCCAGACCGCACCGTACTCTTCGGCGAACTCCGTCGGCGACTCGCAGCGACCGCCCACGCCGTAGCGGGCGACGAAGCGGTCCCGGGCCAGGCGGCGGACCACCGCGTGCTGGTCGAAAAGTTCGAAGAGCGGGGTCAGCGCGGCGAGGGTGCCCCGGTGGTCCCGGCCGTGGGCCCGGCCCAGGCCCACCGGGCGGACCAGGGTCACGTCCTCGGTGACGGGTTGCGGACGACCCGTGCGGTCCGCGCCGAGCAGGGCGAAGGCCGCGTCCCAGCGGGAGCGTAGCCCGGCCAGGGCCGCCGGCCGTTCGGTCGCGTCGAGACCGGCGAACGCGGTGGTCCTGGCATCGATCTCCCGCAGCAGCACGGCCACGTCGGCCAGGCCGATCCCGGCCAGCCAGTCGGCGACCGCGGCGAGGCCGTCGACGGCCTGCGGGTCCACCGGGTACGCGGGGCGGAGCACGCCCTGTTCGACGAGCGCGTGCAGGTACGCCCGAGCCGCCGCGGACGCCTGCGACGCCGGACGGGGCAGCCGGGTGGCCAGTTCCGTCGCGAGCTGGTGCGGCGTCGCCACCCCGCCGGGCTCCAGCAGATTCAGCAGGTGCCGCAGCGCCCGGGTCAGCGGCAGCGTCAGCGCCTCCTCCCGTTGCACCCCGGGTGGCGCGTCGGGGGCCTGTGTCTGCCGACGCAGCCGGATCGCCGCCCCGTCCACCCACAGGCCGGGCGCCAGCGTGTGGGGCAGATCGCCGCGACGGTCGGGGTGCCGGAGCACAGCGTGGACGAGGGCGGACAGAGTGGCCCGGTCGGCGTTGGCGACCGCCACCACCTCCGGGGAGCCGGTCGGGTCCGGCACCGGCCCGTCCCAGCGGCCCCAGCCCACCCGGGTGAACCAGGACAGCGGCACGGTCCTGGTGGCCGCCCGCATTGCGTACCGGAGCACGGTGGCCTCCGACTTGCGGGCCCGGTCGTCGGGTGCCGGGCCCTGCTCGGCCGTCCGGCGCAGCGCCCGCAGCAGGTCCACGCTGGTCAGCGCGACGGCCCGGGACAGCTCCTCGGCGCGGCACAGCTCGGCCAGGGCAACCCGGTCGGCGGCGAGCGCCGGCGCGAGAAGGGCGTCGAGTTCCGCGGTGTGCCGGTCGATGTCGTCGCGGAGGCCGAGCCAGGACGCCAGGCCGGGCAGGTGGTCGGTCCAGCCGGCCAGCCGGGTACGCGACGCCACCGACGGGCTGCGCCCGTTGTGCACGTCGCGGCGCAGGGCCAGCAGCGCCCGACGCTGGTCGGAAGCGGCCCGGACGACCTGCTCGTGCAGCACGTCGGCGAGCGCCGCGGCGATTCGCTCGGCGCGTGCGGTCAGCTCGAGCAGGCGGGCGGCGACGCCCCGGAACTCCTCGGTCACGGCCGACGGTTCTGGGAGGGTGACACCGGCGACCCGCACTATCGCGTACGGCGCCACGGTGACCTCGGGCGCTCGGGTGACGGGCCCGACCCGGCGTACGCCCAGCGCCGGCGTCCCGCCGACCGTGGTCCCGATCATCCTCTCTCCTCTCCCCGCGACCGCTTCCTGGTGGAGGACGGTGACGGCGTGTCCGCCGACACTCGCAGCCATGGCCGTGGGAGGCGTCCGCACAACTACGGCTCCGGTTACGTACTCGGTGGCAGGTGCCGGCTGCGTAGCCGGTTGCGTACTTCTCCGGATGGAGCCGGGCGGCGGCGGGAGGAAGGTGCGCGGGGCGTTGCACCGCTGATCACCCCGACCGCCGGCGGAGTCGACCCGTCGGGCCACCGGACGGCCCCAACCCCTTCTCGGTGAGCGCGAGATGCCTCAGAACCACATCGACACGGTCTCCATCGACGTCGAGTTCAGCCTGGCTGACCTCGACCTGTCCGAGCTGACCGTCGTCAACGTGCACGACTCGGCGGCCCTGCCGGAGCCCTGCGGACTGCCGCCTGGGATTGCGGCTTCACCGGCCTCGACCAGCTCCGGACGGCGGCGGGCACGCTCGTCGCCCGGCTGAAATCAACGGCCTGCCGTCTTTTCTACCCCAGCGCTAGATCGACGGCAATCCTTCCTCCGCCGGGAAACTACACCTGGACCGATCAACTCGAGATCTGGCCGGATCGAAGAGTGCGGTGGGCTGTTGACTATGAAGCGTCCGCCTTGTGTACTCGACATCCCCAAAGAGGATCTTCCCCCTAAGGATCCCTAATGCCAGGTAAACGGCCTTCTCTGATCACACTGGGGTTGCGGTCGCGCACCCGCACCCACAGCCAGCGGCCGTCCCGCGACACCGTCCGATGACGCCCGGCCCGGCCGACCGGCTCGTACGAACTCGACGGAAATCCGGTCGGACGACCAGTCACCCGCTGCCCCGGACGGAATTCGCCGCACTCCGTCGTCAGCTCGACGACTTGCACGCGGGAACCGGCGCAGCCGTCGCCCTCGCCGGAGAACCGGGAATCGGCAAGACCACGTTGATCTCCGCCCTCGCGGCGCAGGGCAGGGCGCACACCCTCACGGTGGTCGCCGCCACCGGCCGGACGGGCACCGGTCCGCCGGTCGTGGTGGGAGCGGAACCCACCCTTGTCCTGCTCGACGACGTGCACCTGCTCGACACGGCGCACCGGGACCAGATGCAGCTGCTGATCGAACTGACCACCACCGCGCCGGTGCTGCTGGTCCTCGCCTACCGGGACCGACAACTGTCCCGTGGGGCGGCGGCGGTGCTGTCCCGGGCGGCCGCACGCGGCCAGCTCACCCAGCACCGACTAGGTCCACTGGACCTCGGCCAGACCCGCGAGCTGCTCGGTGACCGACCGGACCTGACCCGGCTGCACGCCGAGGGTGACGGCAACCCGCTCTACCTGCAACTGCTGGCCGCCGCAGACGCGGAGGCCATGACCGACGCCCACCTGATCCTGCTCGGCGAGCTGGCCGAACTCGCCGACCGCGAACTGCGGGTCGCCCAGGCGGCCGCCGTGCTGCGTACCCCCGGTTCGGCGGAACTGCTCGCCGCGGTGGCCGGACTGGACGTCACGGAGACACTGTCCGCCCTGGACACCCTCACCGAGCTGGACCTGATGCGCCCGGTGCAGTTGCTGCCGCGCTTCGCGTTCCGGCACGACGTCGTCCGTCGGTTCGTCTACGCGCAGATCGGCCCCAGCCAACGCCTCGCCGCCCACCGGCGCGTGGAGACCGAACTGCTGGCTCGCGGCGCTCCGGTCGCCCAGCGCGCCCACCACATCGCCCGGGCCCTCGACACGGGCCGTCCTGAGCAGTTGCCCGTTCTGATCGACGCGGCGCGGAGCACCATGCACGACGCACCGGCCGATGCCCTGGAGTGGTTGGAGGCCGCGCTGCAACTGCTGCCCGAGGGCGACGACCGCTGGTACGAAGCGCAGGTGCTGGCCCTGCGGGCCCAGTTGTTGCGCGGCGGTCGATGCGACGTGCAGCAACTGGTGCACACCTTCCTACCCCGGGCGATCCGCATACCTGGCGGGGACTTCTCCTCGACCATGGCAGTCGCCGTCCGGGTACGCCGGATCCAGGGCCGGCACGCCGAGGCGTCGGTTCTGATCCGGGAGGGGCTGGCCGCGCTGCGGGGCACCCATCCCTCCACTCCCTCCACGGCGGTGGCCATGCACACGGAACTGGCGGCACTCGCCCTCGACCGGCTCGATCAGGAAGCCGCCCGCCTGAACGCCCGCGAGGCCGCCACCATTGCCCGGCAGCACGGAGACCGGCTCGGGGAGGCGGCCGCCGTCGCCCAGATTGCGATGGCGCACCTGCTCGCCGCGGACAGCGACGCCGCGGACCGGGCCGCCGACATCGCGGCCGATCTGGTGGACACCACGCCGGACAGCAGCGTCGTCACCAACCTGCCGGCCCTCTACCTGGTGGGCTCGACGGAGGACGCCCTGCACCGGTTCACCGAGGCGCAACGGCACCTGTCCCGGGGTGCCGAGGAGGCCCGCCGAACCGGACAACGGTTCATCCTTCCCGCCATCCTGACCTCGCTGGGGGCGGTGGAGTTGCAACGTGGACTACTCGACCGGGCCGGCCGCACCCTGGAGGAAGCTGCGGAACTGCTCGAACCGGAAGGCACGTCGACGGCCCGGGCTTCGGTCGCCGCGCTTCTCGCGCTCGTACGGTACTGGCAGGACTCCGACCGAGAGGCCGCCGCGGTGATCGCCCTGGGTGATCAGGCCCTCGCCCTGATCCGGGACCAGGGGCCGGCCGAGGACGCGATCGTGCCCTGCCTCCTGGCGGACCTGCTGATCAAGGTGGCGGAGCCGGAACGCGGGCGTCGGCTGATGCTCGACGCCCTCGGCGGCCCGGAGATGCCACGGATCGCCCCGCCGAACCGGTCCCGGTGGTACGAGGCGCTGTCCATGGCCGCGCTCCGAATGGGTGACAAGCGTGACGCGAGCCGGTGGGTCGACCTGGCCGAGGCCTCGGTGCGCAACCTCTCCGTCAGCCGTCAGGGCTTCCTGATGCGCGCCCGCATGCGGTTGTACGCCGCACGCGGGGAAACCAGCCCGGCGCTGGCCGACGCAGAGCAGGCAGTCGAATGCTTCGCCGGTCGGGGACTGGACCTGGACCTGTGCCGGACGATGGCGGCGGCGGGAACCGTACTGGTCGACGCCGGCCGCACCGACGATGCCCGCGCCTGGCTCGGACGGGCCGCCGCGCTCGCCGAACAGTGCGGTTCGGCCCGTCTGGTCGATCGGGTTCGCCGACAGCAGAGCCGTCTCGTCCCGGACGCGTCAACCAGGGGTGGCGACCCGCTGGCCGTGCTGACCGAGCGTGAACGGCAGATCGCCGATCTGGTGAGCCGCGGTATGACCAGCGTGGAGGTCGCACACGGGCTCTTCCTGAGCGTCCGTACGGTCGACACCCACCTGGGCCGGATCTACCGCAAGCTCGGCGTGTCGAACCGGGCGAGCCTGGCCCGGGCGATGCTCCGGTCGCACACGACGACGCCGGCCGGGGAACCTCGGTGAGGTGAGCGTAGCGTCGTCGCCGCGCGGCGGGGCCGACGGTGCGCGATTCGCGTCCTACGCGGACCTGAACCGCCACCGTCGGCCGACCCTGTACGAGGGCTGGATGTGCAACCCCGGGGCGGCCCGGTTCTGGATCCTGAATGCGTTGGCCGTGGTGCTGTTTCTGCTCGCCGTGGTCGGCTCGGTCCGTCGCCTGCACCGCCGGTGGCCCCGCTGACTACCTGCTTCTGTGTCATGCCTCTGCGTTGCAGCGGGAGTAGTCCGCTGGGCGTAAACGATCAACGCGAGGAGAACCGTAGGCAGACCACGACCGTGGACGTCCGACCGGCCACGGAACGCGGAGGTGTACATCGTCCGGGCCGACGGGGACGGCGAGTCCCCAGCCGTGCGGTCTCTTTGGGACACGTTCGCGCTGCAAGCGGCGACAGTCAGCAACATCTGCAGCACTTGACGCGAGGTAAAGAAAATGACATGTCGAAGTGCCCGCGAATCAACACGAAGCCGCAGGCCAGAGCGGGTGGAAGGCGAGGAAGGACGCGGCCAGTCCGCAGCTCTGTTACCGCCAACGAAGATCATCCGTTACCGGATGTTACCGCCGTCACCGGAGAAGATCTTCATCTCCCCAGGCCAACCGGTCGGGACGGCCGGATTCGAACCGACGGCCCCTTGACCCCCAGGACGCTTCGCCACACATCCACGCACGTCACGCGCACATCCCCAAGATCAGGCCGCGCAGTCGACGGCATGCCGCCCACCACCGCGCACGACGTGTGGTCCCCACCTGGTCCCCGGACGATGACATGCCTGGCGACCTCAGCACACGGTTTCAACGGCATTCGGTGGCGTACCCGCACGGGCGCTCCATGGCGGGATGTCCCCGAGCGGTACGGCCCGTGGGGGCGGGTATACGACCTGTTCCGACGCTGGCAGCGAGACGGCACCTGGCAGCGGGTCTTCACGCAGCTCCAGTCTTGGGCCGACGCCGAGGGGCTGATCACTTGGGAGATCAACGTTGATTCGACGGTCAACCGCGCCCATCAGCACGCCGCCGGGGCCCGCAAAAGGGGGGATCTGCAGAGGGAACCGCCCGGTGGCATCAAGGACGAGCCGGACGACCACGGACTGGGACGCTCGCGCGGCGGCTTGACCACGAAACTGCACCTCGCCGTTGAGCAGGGCCAAAAGCCGATGTCGATCGTGGTCACTGCCGGGCAGCGTGGTGACTCCCCGCAGTTCGAGCCGGTCCTGGAGGGTATCCGTGTACCCCGCCTGGGACCCGGTCGCCCCAGGACCAGGCCTCGCAGGGTGCGGGCGGACAAGGCGTATGCCTCCCGCAAGAACCGCTCCTACCTGCGCAGACGCGGCATCCGCTGCACCATCCCGGACAAGGCCGACCACGCCCGCAACCGAATGAAGCGCGGCTCGAAGGGCGGTAGGCCGCCGAAGTTCGATGCGGCGGACTACCGCGAGAGGCACGCGGTCGAGTGCGGAATCAATCGACTCAAGCGCCACCGGGCCGTGGCCACGAGGTACGACAAGCTAGCCGTCCGCTACGAAGCAACGGTGCTGGTCGCGATGATCAACGAATGGCTGTGACCGATACCGATGCGACAGCCCTCAGCCTCCCTCACCCCGCCTTTGCCGCACGCAGCGAATAGACCTGCGGGACGCGTTGTCCTGCGGGGAAGCGGAAGTGGCCGCGGTTGTGCTCGCGCAAAAACTCCAGACGGAGGCCGGCACCGGTCAGGGCGCTGACCACTTCGCCGATGCCGTGGGGCCACTCGACCGTCAGCGTTGCGGTGATCAGCGCGTCCGGATCGGCATAGGTTCCGGGCGCATCCACGACGATCGGGTCGCGCTGAAAGTAGTCACCCTCGACGGTGCGGCCGTCGTCGGCGAGGACGTCGGCAAAGGGATGGAACTCGGCCAGGTAGAGGAAGCCCCCTGGGGCGACCAGCGCGGCCGCCGTCCGCGCCCACCGGGCGATGTCCGGAAGCCAGCACAGCGCGCCGAAGCCGGTGTAGACGATGTCGAAGGTCTGCCCGTCGAGCGCTTGGACCGCGTCGTACACGTCGGCAGTCACGAAGCGGGCCGTGGTGGCGCCGATCTGGGCGGCAAGACCGCTGGCCACGTCCACGGCAGGCGCGGAGAAGTCGAGACCGGTGACAGCAGCTCCGCGCCGGGCCCAGGACAGGGTGTCCAGCCCAATATGGCACTGCAGATGAAGCAGGGTCTTGCCACTGACATCACCGACCTCGGCAAGCTCGAAGTCCCGGAGCGTGTCCTTGCCCGCGACGAAGCCGGGAAGGTCGTAGAAGGGGCCGGCAACATGGATCGGGACGCGTTCGTCCCAGTTGGCGCGGTTGGCCGCGCGCCAGTCGGCGGCGCCGGAGGTCGTCGTCATGGTCGGCAACGCTAGTCAAGCGCGCGAATGACGACCAACCTACTTCTGCGCTACAGCACGTGATCAATCCTGTTCGCGATCCACTTCCGAAACACGCCCTAGATCGCCCCACCCGCAACGGTGGGCCAATCACCCTCGCGATCGTCACGGCATCTCCGGGTGTTCCGTCCGGTACGTTGATCGCCGTGAAGCGCGGAACCCTGATGGCCCTGCTGAAAGGGGCGGGCGAGGCGCACGAGGCGTGCCGGACAGCCCTTGGCGCCGGTGCCGGGTTCGACATCCACGATGGGCTCATCCCAGCAAGCCAACTGGCAGCGACATACGGCCTTCGAAACGAGATCACCCAAGAGGCCGGGATACCTACGCTTGGCTTCGCACAAGCTGTCGAGCACCTACGCGAAGCGGGAGACCAGGCGTTACGCCTCGGCAGCGTGCGGGTGCAGGATCCCCCGTACTACTTCCTGCTCTTCCTTTCGGTCGATGCCTCGTCGGTCGTGGCGTGTATCGGAGTATCAACGGCACCACGTCCGCAGAAGGACTGAGTAGGTCCGCCAGGTCCGCCCGCGCCGGCCGATGCCGGCCGGAGGCCGCCAGCAGTCCGAGCGCGGGCGGGAGCGTCGCGCTTGCCGCGGCGCCTGGATTCCCGAATGAGGGCGACTCGTCCGGTGATCATCGTTCGCTCTGAGGGATGCCCGCCATACTGGCGAAATCCCGGCTACCGTCCTGCCGTGAGAGAGCGGAACTGCGGCTCGGCTTGACGCCAGATGCTGATGAACTCCAACCGGGGAACGCTCAACCGCATCCATACGCCCACCGGTGGCGCCCACGGCGGTGGCTCACCCCACTCCAAACGGGGGCGGGTGGTGAAAGTGAACACCACGTCGAGCTCGGTCATCTCCACGTACATGTTCAGGTGGTCGAAGGTGTCGCCAAGGTGCAACGGCCCCCGCTCCCGTATGCCAGGCTGCTCCGCCCAGCTGCACAGGCGGCAGAAATCCATGTAGTGCGGGTGCCAGGCAGTTGTGCTGCCATCCCCGATCGGGACGCCACCCACGTAGAGCTGGAACTCACCGAACCGACCGTCCTGGCTAGTCGGGGCGAACTCCACGCGAAACGCATCGCGGGAACCCGCAGCCGGCACCGGCAGGGCCGAGCCGACATCACCGTCGTTTGCATCCATCTGGGAAACCACCGGGTCGATGCTACGGACGGCATCTCCCGATACCTCGTCACCCACGAGCGCGACCGGCTTCGCCCTGCCAGTCCAACCAGGAGATGCAGCCCGCCGCGCCGGCCGATGCCGGCCGGAGGCCGCCAGCAGGCCGAGTGCGGCGGACGGGCCGCGCTTGCGCGGCCCGTTGATCCAGAAAACGAACAACTCGGCAGATGACTCGGGTAGCCACCCGAAACTTGACCAGGCGGTCAAGCAGCGCTAGGCACGCTCCAACTTGACTGATCTTGGCAACCCGCGTCGCCTGGCGGCAGAAGCGCCGCCCAACGATGCTCGCGACGCCGAGCAGGTCGACCGGGCCGTGGACGGCCGCCACGAGGCGGCGCAGATGCAGGCCGACCTGAACGAGGTGATGATGACGTGGCATTGGTCCTGGCAGCGCGGCTGCCCAGTGGACCAGTCACCGACCACTACCGCTCCTTGAGGCGGCGGTCGACCTCCTCGGCGACCCGCCGGTGCAGCTCGGCCAACCGCTCGTTGGTGTACTTCGTCAGGTCGCCCGGGTCCGTGCCGCCGTTCGCCGCCTGCTCCCGCTGCTTCTGCTGCTCCCGGCGTTGCAGCTCCTGCTCCTCAGGCGAGTCGGGGGCGGCGTACGCGCACCGGACGAGGGTGCCGTCGGCGTTCTTCAGGCAGGTTGCCTCCCGGCCGTTGATCTGGCCCCGGCCCTCCACCCGGTACCGGATGCTCTGCTCACTGCCGAGTGTGGCGGTCCACGTGCTGCCGCCGGTCGGTACCACCTCGAACACCTGGTCGTCGTTCCAGCAGCAGACGTCCCGGTACTCCGCCTTGATCAGGGCGACGATCGTCTGAGGCGACGACCAGGTCGGGCTGAGCCGGTGCACGGTCAGCGGGGCGAGACCGCGGCCGGCGTGCCGGGTCGGCACGGTCGACACCGCCACCACCGAACTGGCCTCGCCCTGCGGGGTGAGCGGGGTGACGTACGCGCTGCGTCCACTGCCGTCGCGGTAGCGGAGGGTGAACTCCGACTCGTTGCCCTCGTTGGCGCCGTCCTCGGAGGCGTCCCAGCCGCTGCGCTCGAACCACCAGTCGACGAAACCGCCGACGGCGGTGGTGCCCTCCCGCTGCCGGGCGGCCAGGCTGATCGGGTAGGACGGTCCGGGCACCTTCGTCGTGTCGTCAGTGATCGTGACCTTTCCGGTTCGGCCGTCGTACTGCGCCACACCGGCCGGCCGTTCGGTCACCACCAGGATTCCGGTCTGCCGTTTCAGCGGCACCACCACGATCGGGTTGTCGCCCTGGCAGTAGACGTACGCGTCGTCGGCGGAGAACCGGGCCCAGCGCCGTTCGGCAGAGATCTTCCGGCCCAGGTTGTGGCTGAACCAGCCGCCGATGCGCGCGTCGGCGGCTGACACGTCGAACTGGCACCGCTGCTGCGCCCGGCTGTTGCCGCCGAGCGGTACCTCCTGCATCAGACCGACCTCGTAACCGGCCAACCAGCCGCGCCGTTCGACCAGGACGGCGAACCGGTCGGAGTCGGGCAGGTAGCTGACGTCGGTGATCTCGCCGGTGACGTCGCCCAGGTTGGGCGCGGCCTGTGCCTTGCCGACCAGGTACGGCGCACGTGCGGCCAGCTCCGGGACCGGATCGCTCACCACCCGCATGGTGGTCCCGTACGCCCGATCCTGGAGGTATTCGCCGTAGACCAGCCAGCACGCCCCAAGGGCCAGTCCGACGGCGGCGCCCAGCCAACCGAGGACGATGGTCCCCCTGGTCAACTCGGGTGTGGTCTTGCGCTCGCGGAACCGGTGGGTGAGCAGTCGCACCAGGGCCGGCGCCCCAGCGAGCAGGGCCAGCAGGGCCGGCGCTACCAGCCAGAGCACGAGTTTGCGCAGCTCCCACACGAGGACGGTGGTGGCGTACGAGGCGTACCAGCCGACCGCACCGAGCAGGATGAGCAGAAAGATCGGCGTACCCATCCGCAGCGCCCGACGCATCGACATCCTCCTACTGACAGGACGAGCCCTCCTGATCCTATTGAGGACGTCAAGACCCTTGGTGCCGTCAGAGCGGCGCGACGACGATCAGCGGATGCGTCGAGGATCCGCGATGGTTGGCGCGGCCGGTGCTGCGTCGGGCCACGCGTCGGAACGGGGTCTTCTCGCGGGTCGGCCGTCCACCGTGAAGTAGTCCTCGCCTCGGATCGGCTCCGTGGCGCGAGGAAGTCGCGGTTGGCGCGGAGCAGCTCCGCCAAAACCGGCGCATCGTCGACCGTGACAAGTCGAGTGGGTTCGCGTCCATGATTCCAGCCAGCCGTGCCCGCCCCTTGACCAGGCGAAGCGCACGACACGGGGCTGACGCGACCGCGACGATCCGCGCCATGACCGGCCGGGGTGGCTTGGCGGACGCCCTGTCGCGGTCAGCGTCGCTCGGTGCGGGCGCGTCCGAGGGCACCCGCCGTGCCCCACCGTCGGGGATGCGGAGCAGGGATACGGGCAGCGGTCGTCAGCCGGGAATGTTCACGAAACAGATCCAAACGTGCGGTGGGCCCAATCGGCGAAGCTGGTCCAACCAACCTCTGGGTGGGCGGCATGCAGCGCGGCGATGTCGACCTGGTAGCCCGGCCCATTCAAGAACGCCCACATCGCGTGCATGTCCGGATTGCCGATATCGGCCAGCCGCACCCTCTCATGGCGCACTTCCCGTCCCAGCGCCGCGCTCAGTGCGGCCGCCATCTGGGCGGGGGTGGGGGCATCGCCGGCCAGCTCGATACGTCGCCCGACATAGGGGGCGGGGTCGAGAAGCACCTGCGCGGCGAAGGCACCGTGGTCAGTGCGGGCAAGCTGCTGCAGCGGCCGATCCGCCGGCAGCGGCAGATCGAGCACCCCACTGCGAATGCGGTCCATCCCGCCGAGGGCGTTGTCGAAGAAGTACGTCGGCCCCAAGATCGTGTAGGGGACGTCGCCAGCAGCCATCTCGGTTTCGATCCGCGCCTTGCTGTCGAAGTGCGGCACACCGCTTCCCTGATCGGCGCCGGCCACCGAACTGAACACCAGGTGCGGCACTCGAGCTTCGCCGGCGGCTGCCAAGATCGCCCGCCCTTGGGCCACTTCGGCATCCACGCCCGCCTCGAATGGAGTCGTGAGCGCGAAGGTGGCCCCCGCGCCCGCCATCGCCGTGGCCAGCGAGCTGGGATCATTCAGCGATCCCGCGACCACCTCGACGCCCCGGTCGGTCAACCGGCGAGCCGCCGCCCGCTTCGGGTCGCGCACCAGCGCTCGCACCCGGGCCCCGCGGCCCAACAACGCCTCGACAACGGCGCTGCCCTGACCGCCGGTCGCCCCAAGCACCAAGATCGGCGCATCGGCCATCGAAGTCACCTCTTCACAGCGAGCGAGCGCGGCGACCGGTCGTCGCCGCGCTCCACGGTATCCTCCCGCCTCGGCCGTCACCCCATCCTCGCGAACGTTCGCGGTGGCCGTCCCACCTAGCCGGCCGATGGTCTGCTCGGGCGCGGTGTAGGAGCAGAAGGCCGGTTCGGGAATGTTCTTGTCGCCGAACCAGAAAGCCCGCGTACCTGGTTACCACACTGGATGATCTCCTCACGCGCCTTGCCGCTCCCCCGCCGCCGCGGCCCTCATGCGGGCCTACTCGACCTCCATGTCGGTGGGCCGAAGCCGTAGTTGGCGTAGTCGGCACGCGTGTCCTCGATCGCGGCATCGAGCTCGGCCGACGGGCCGCCCTCGGCGAGCAGCACCACCAGCGGCTCCCACATCGCGCCGCCGAGATCGGGTACGCCGCGCAGCGCCTCGAGGCAACGGCCCGGCCGGAGCAGGTCGAGCGCGGTGTGGGCGAGCTTGTCGGCCGCACCGACCAGCAGCGCCGCAGCGTGGTCCAACTCCTCGGTCGTCGTCACGGTCGCCGGGTACCTGCCAGGGTCCAGGCGCAGGTGGTAGTAACTGTCCTCCGGGCATTGGCGGGTCTCGACGAACCCGATCCGGTAGGACGTAGCGTTCTTGTCCAACGGGATCGGAGGCTGGCCCCAGCGGGCGGCGCGCCAGTTCAGGTACTCCCACCATGCAACCGGCACCACACCGATGCCCACGTTGACGAAGATCGTGCCGCCGCCGACGCTGCGCATCACACTCCGTCCGACATTGATCTGTGCGACGCCGTCGGTCGTGACGACCGACCAGTTCCCGCGAGTGCCGTGGAAGCCCAGCGGCCGCACAACGGCGCCGATGTCCTTGTTCAGCCGGCTCGTCGTCTGCGCGGGAGTGATCATCCGGTTACCGGAACCGCTCGACGCGCCCGTTGAGACGGCACGCGCCCTGCGCCACTCGCGATACGCCGGCCGGCTAATCACCTTGTTGCCCTGCTGGCCCCTGCCTACTGTGAGGCGATGATCTCGCGACTGCTGACGGTGACCTTCGATGCGCACAACGCGGCCCGCCTGGCGCAGTTCTGGGCCGGCATGCTCGGCCGCCAGGTCGTCGAGGACGCCGATGGCGCGCTCCTGCCCGGCGAGGACGGCCAGCTCAGCCTCCGGTTCGTCCCGAGCCGCGCGGAGAAGGTGGGGCCGAACCGCCGCATGCACCTTCACCTGACCAGCGCCAGCCACGACGACCAGCAGCACACGGTGGCCACGGCGCTGAGGCTCGGCGGAAGCCACCTCGACGTCGGGCAGCGGCCCGAGGAGGGGCACGTCGTCCTGGCTGACCCCGAGGGCAACGAGTTCTGCGTGATCGAGCCGGGCAACGCCTTCCTCGCCGGGTGCGGCCTGCTCGGGGAACTCGCCTGCGACGGCACCCGGGAGGTCGGCCTCTTCTGGAGCGAGGCGCTGGGCTGGCCGCTGGTGTGGGACCAGGACCAGGAGACCGCGATCCAGTCACCGCGCGGCGGCACGAAGGTCGCGTGGGGAGGCCCACCCGTGGCCCCGAAAGAGGTAAGGAACCGTCAGCGCTTCGACCTCGCCCCGGCCGGCGGCGACCAGCAAGCGGAAGTCGACCGGCTGGTCTCGCTCGGGGCCACCCGGCTCGAGGTCGGTGCGGACGGCACCGTCGTGCTGGCCGATCCCGACGGCAACGAGTTCTGCGTGAGAGGAAACTGACCACAGCGCGGCCGGGCTACGCATCTCGGCGGCGGCCCCGGGGTCAGCGCGGCCGAAACATCCGCTCGTCGGCGCGTCCGGGCGGCAAGCGGGCCAGCTCGGCGTAACGCTGCGTCGTACGCGGATCACGGCAGATACGCGCACCCGACCGAGCGGCTCATCCACCCGGGGGTCGGCCCCGCGCCCCGGCTGCGGCGAGCACCGAATCGGTGCCGTCCTCGGCGCACCTGCTCCGCGAGCTTCCGGTTCCTCTCCTGCGCCGGCCGGTGGCCGCTCCCCGCCCGGGGAGCGGCCACCGGCACCGGTCACGGCCGGCGGGGACGGCGGGTGAGAGCGAAGCCAGCGACGCCGGCTGCGGCGGCGAGTACGCCGCCCACCGTGCTCCAGATCCAACGCGAGCCGAGGCCGGGCAACCAGTCGAGGTACCCGCTCTCGTCCTCCTCGACCGGTTGTGCCGCCGGTTCGGCGCTGAGTATCGTGCCGGCCTGCGTGGGCGGCACCAGCGGCGCCTTGAGCTCGCCGTCGTCGCGGGAGTCCTGCCGGTCCGCGCTGACCAGCAGCTCCACGTCGATCGGGAGCCCGAGGTCGGCCTCCGGCAGCTCGGCCACCGACAGGCGGACGTAGTACGTCCCGGGCAGCGGGTCGGCCGACCAGGGCTCGGACCAGGTCCGTACCTGTCGCAGGGCGCAACCGAGCGACACGCTGCCGACAGAGGCCTCGACGGTGGGGGTCTGCGCGCCGGCCGTGCAGGACTGGCGTCGCCGTAGCCCGTCGAAGACCTCCATCGTCCAGGTCGACGCGCCGCTGCGCGACTTCGGGAACGACACGGTCGCGGTGATCTCGTGCCGTTCACCGGCCACGGCCGGGAACGACCAGTACAGGTAGTCGCCGGTGGAGGCGGCGACCCGGACCGGCTGTCCGTCGGCGATGCTGGCGGCGGTCAGAAAGGAGGTCCCAGCCCGGGTGACCGGGGTGGCGCCCGGCGAGGGTGTGGGCGCGGCCTGGACCGGGGCGGGGACGGCCAGCAGGGCCAGGCCGGCGGCGGCCAGCGCCGCTCCGCTCCGGATCGTCCGGGTACTCATCAGTTCTCCCTCCAGGTGGCCACCCACCAGCGGGTGAGAAGGCCGGTGACCAGTCCGGTGAGCAGGCCGGCCACGGTCAGCAGCACCAGCAGCATCCAGCCCCGACCGAGGTCGGGGGCGGCCGGGGCGGGCGAGGACGCAACCACGTCCACGGTCACCTCGACCGGCATTCCGGGCGTCGCCTGGGTGCCCGGCCGGGGCGCGAAGGCGTTGCTGACGACCAGGCAGACCGTGGTAGCCGGGACGGCGGTCGTGGTGGCCGGCGTCGGTGGCACCCCGTCCGCCCGCTTCTCGCTCGCTGACCAGCGCAGGCCGGCGGAGACCACGTCGGTGCGGCCGCTGCCCGCGTCCACCCCGCGGACCAGTTCCCGGCCGTCGGTGGCCATGGCCCGCAGCAGCACTCCGTAGTCGCGGTTCACCGGGCGGTCCAGCGCCATGCTGACCGAGACACGCAGCTCCTGCCCGGGGCGGACCGGCACCCGGTACCAACGATGTTCCGAGAACGCCTCCCGGTCGCTGTAAACGCCGGGGCCGAGTAGCGGCGCATCGTCGCACGCCGACTTCCCGGCGACCACGGCCGGGGCCGCCGTGTAGGTGTCCTTCGCCCGGTCGACCAGCTGCTTGATCCGGCTGGTCAGCTCGTCGGCGCTCTGTGCGGCGGTGTACGTGCCGCCGGTGGCGCCGGCGATGCAGAGTAGCTGCCGGCGCACCTTCTCGTCCGGGGCCAGCCCGAGCGTATCGACCACCAACTTCGTACCCTGCGCGGCTAGCTCCCGGGCAACCTCGCAGGGGTCCGGCGGGGCGCAGGTGTCCTCGCCGTCGGTGATCAGCACGATCCGCCGGGCGGTCGTGCCGGTGCCGAGATCCTGGGCGGCCGAGCGCAGAGCCAGCCCGACCGGGGTGAACCCGGTCGGCCGCAGGGTCGCCACCGCGGCCTTGGCCTGCGCCCGATCGACCGGGCCGACCGGCACGATCTGCTGGGTGTCCAGGCAGCCCAGCTTCTTGTCCTTGCCCTGGTAGGTCGCGCCGAGCACTCGGATACCGAGCTGGGTCTCCTCGGGCAGCGCATCGACCACCTCGTTGAAGGCCTGCTGTGTGCGCCCGGAGGCAAAATCGACCAGAATCGATGGCTGTTATTCATGGCGAACTGCAACTCGCGCCCAGACAGCCGCATCAGCCGATTTCTGGCGCCAATGGGGTCTGGGCGACTGGGCCTGCCCTTGAGTCCAAGTGATGGGCTTCGCTCCCGGGCCGCTCCGCCACCAGCTTCTGCCAGCGGTGACCGCACCTAAATGGATGGCGACTACAGGGATCAACCTTCGCGGGGCTGGCTCACGCCGAGGATGTTGCCTTCGCTGTCCTTGAACCAGGCGCCACGCATCGTCGGAAACTCTGCGACGCCGTTGACTGTCTTGAGGCCAGGGAGATCGTACTCTTCGAACGTCACGCCGCGTCTCCGGAGGTCCGCCATCTCGGCGTCGAGGTCGGCGACCAGCCAGGCCGCTAACGTGTGGGGCGCCTGCCCGGCGTTCGAGGTGGGATAGATGAAGAACCGCGTTCCGCCGGACTCGAAATGGGCTGCGTCCTCGGCTTCCTGCGACATGGTGAGGCCCAGGGTATCGCGATAGAAACGCTTGGCCCGCTCCATGTCGTTTGCGGGAATGGCCGCCTGCACCGGTGCGTCTGTCAACATGATGGCTCACCTCCTACGACAGCGTAATCATCACCAGGCCGACAGACTTCCACTTTGTTCCACTTTGCCATCATCGTGGCTGCTCTGGGGCTCGCCGCGTGCCAGGTACACCCGCCAGGCACCGGATGATCTACCTCCTGGCCCAGCCGTCCGGCGAGAGGGCGTGCGATGGTCTCGGGTCTACCCGGGCTTACCACTCTCGGCCGGGTTGAGGAAGAAAAATCCTCCTCTTCCTGCGCCAGGTGCAGCCGGAGCACGGCGTCCAGCCCGTACAGGACGGCTGTCAGGTCGGGCAGTTCGTCACGGCGCAGCCGGCCGTCCGGATTGAAGACGGCCTGCTGGACCGGGTCCAGCAGGACCCGGTGCTCCACCGACACCACCCCCGGTTACGCAGCCCCGACCCGGGATGCTCGGCCCCGGGCGGCGGCCTCCGCCCGGTCGTCACAGGTCAGCGCCGGCTCGTGCCGGCTCGGTGAGACCGGCAGGTGAGAGCAGGCACGACCAGCGACGCCAGGATCCGCCGAGCGCCCCGCCCCTTGGGCCAGGCCGGTCCGCGATGCGGGGCGCCCGCTGTCCACCGCCGGCTCAGGTGCGGGCGCCGATCGGGGACACCTGGCAGAACCAGCCACTGATCGGCTCGTCAGGGCGGTTAGACGGTGGGCGATCCCGATCGACATGGCATGCCCGGGCTCGGCGGGAAGCAGGTCATCGCCATCGTCGGCGAACTCGGCGACCTACGCTCCGCCGCGCCCGAACCCGGATCCCACCACGGCCACGGGCTTGACCGGAGAGCCGAGCAGCACTGCCGCACGGCGTGTCAGCGGACGTCGCCACTGACGTTCTGCCGACCCGGACGCCGGTAGCGGAGCCAGGCTTTCTCATCGAACACCGGAACCGGACCGGCTTTGGGGATTTCCTTCATGATGTCCATCCGGCGCGTCACCTCGATTCGCAGGCGCTCCTGGTAGTCGCGCCCGAAGCCGGTGAGCTCTTCAACCCTCCGCTGTAGAGAGTCGCGCTCGTTCTCCAACGAGAGGATGGCATCGTGGTAGCGCTGGAGGGCCACCTCCTCCGCCTTTCCGGCGGTCGCCTGGGCCTCCTCCACCAGCGACTGCGCCTCACCCAGGGCGCTCCCGATCAGCCGGTCCGCCTCGCGTCGAGCGTCCTCGATGTGGCCATCCGCGGTCTGCTGCGCCATTTCCAGCACGCGGGCCACCTGGCCGTCCTGCGCGCCCCCTTCGGCGCGCGCCCCGGCCTGCGCGCGGGCGCGCTCCAGGTCAGCCTGGAGCAGGTCCCGAACCCGTTCGGTGTCCGCCTTCTCGCTGATCACCCGCTGGAGCCTCGACCGCAGTTCTGACAGCTCGGCGTAGCCGGCTGCGCTGAGCCCGTCGGCCTCGTGGCTCGGCGGGCCCTGCACGCCCCTTCGACGCAGTGATTCGTTTTCCTCGATCAGCCGGATGATTTCACGTTCGATTCCGTCGAGGAAGGCGTCGACTTCCTCCTCGTCATAGCCCCTCTTGCCGATCGGGGGCTTCTTGAAAGCGACGTTGTGGATGTCGGCCGGAGTTAGTGGCATCTTGGCTCCCTGGAGTTTGCCCGCGGTCACGGCGTCGCGCCGGACAGACTACCCCGGCCGGCGCAGATGGTTGGCAGCGCATAGACAATGTCGTCGTTACGAGTGGCCCTCGCGCAGAGCTACATCGGAGCGGACGACCCGCGCCCCCGCCCGCCGCCGTCAGTTGGCGGACCGGCCGAAACAGCCACCCGTGGTCGTGACGGTGCCTCAGATCTCGGGGCCGACCTCCCTTTGGGGGCTTGTCCGCCAAAGGCTGCTTCGTCAAGTATGGAGACATCTGGCGCATCCAAGATGGGAGCACAGACGGGGATCAAACCTTCATCTATTGGGAGAACTGGCTGCACGACGGCTCGACATGGAGACCGTACCGACACGGTGAATAAAACAACAATCTAAATGCCCAAATTGGGGACAGTGCAACAAGGACCTTTACAAAAACAGCAGCACCAACACTGATCCGGAACCAGACGCACCTGTTACACGCTCTCCGCGAGTACGAACGCCACCACAACCAGCATCGGCCTCATCGGGGCATCGCGAACGCCCGGCCTCTGCGTCCGCTGCCCGAACCGATCACCGATCCCGCCGCGCTGGCACGCCTGAACGTCCACCGACACGATCGACTCGGCGGAGTCCTACACGAATACGAGAACGCCGCTTGACCAGCACGGATGAAGTTCTCGGCACCCGCAGCGCCGCTCGGCCGTGGTCGGCATCTACATCACCGACTGCCCCTCGGCAGGCCACGACATGGTCGCCCTCGACTACCGCTCCCCCGGTCAGCCAACCGTCGTACACGTCGACCAGGAGTGGAACTACCAGATCACGATCCTCGCCCCCGACTTCGAGACCTTCCTGGCAGGCCTCATCGACGAATCCGAGTACGACGGGGACGACTGATCGCGGGATCCGCACCTGTCCTTCGGCACTGGATGTGCGGTGCGCGACGGTCACTGACGCCTTCGGGTGCGCCGAAGAGATCACAACGACGAGAGCGCTGGTCACGGCGCCCGACTGTAGCGTGCTGACGGACGACCCTCGGGCGACGACGACGGCGACCGACCGCTTCGCCGCCACTCAAGCAAGGCCCGGGGAGCTGGCCGGGAACCGCATCGCGGACGACATCGTCTCAGAGGTGCACGGATTGCGTGTATTCGGACGTCAAGGAGCGATATGCGAGTAGTCGTCAGAGGGTTCGTCGTGGTGATGACCCTGGCCGGACTGGCCGCATGTGCGGGTGCGCCCACGGCGACCGAGGCACCCACCGATGGGCGGGTGGCGCCGCGGTCCGCTGCGG
>NZ_JBFABB010000092.1:0-28043 GCF_040640035.1 Micromonospora sp. NPDC023633
CGGAGAGCCAGCCACCGGCCTGACGGCGCGCGATCCCCGCGGCGGCCGTATCGAACTCGTCGACCGGCAGTCGCAGCAGCTTCCGCAGGTCCTCCGTGTCGAACAGGTCCGCCACCGGTCAGCCCTGCGGCGGGGTCGGCTCGACCTGGTAGTCGACGCCGGCGCGCCGCTTCAGGTCGTCCAGGTTCATCGCCTCGGCCTGCGCCCGGGCGGTGTCCTCGTCGAGGTCGTCCGGGCGCTGGGCGACGTGGTACGCCACCCAGTCCGCCTTCGGCGCACGCGCCGTCGGCCGGCCGCCCTCGGTCTCGCCGGCCGCTCCGGACCGGCTGGGGACGGTGGTCGGGTCGATCAGGCCGGACTGGATGCGCGGGTCCGCCGACCCCGCCATCGAGGTGCGATCCTCGACGTCGGCCGGGTCGACGAACACCACGCCCGGCGCCGCCGCCCGCCGGTCGACGAACGCCCGGAAGTCGGAACCCTCGGCCAGGTCCTCCTCGGTGGCGAACGCACCGTGCCGCTCGCCCCGCTTGAGGTCCTCGTCTCGCGTGATGTCGACCGTGTCGCCCCGGACGGCGGACTGATGCCTGCCCTCGTCGTCGATGTACCAGAAGCTGCCGTGAACGATCGTCTTCTCAGCCATTGAGCCCGGTCACCTTCTTGATCGAGTACGGGTTGGTGACGTACATGATCGGGACGACGGAGGACTGCACCCAGTCGCGCTTGGTCGCCTGCTCCTCCCACGTCTCGGTCTCCAGCGGCTGCTCGACGCGCAGCTCCCCGACCTGGCCGCGGGCCACCGCGTACGCCGTGCCGTTGGCCACCCGGTTGCTGGCGAACAGCTCGTCGATGCCGGCTGCCTCCAGCATGTCGGGAAGCGCGTTGCCGTAGGCGGTGACCAGGTCCATCTTCTGCTTCGGGTTGACGATCCAGAGGTCGTACTGCACCCCGAGCTCGTCGACGTCGGCGAGGTACTGCGCGTTCGCGAAGTCCGCGGCCGGCCAGCCGGAGTTGTTGGTCTGGCCCGCGCCGGCAGTCACCACCGTGGCCCAGTTGTGGCCGACGAACGTGCCGGCGCCGCCGAGCGACGCGATCGCGGCCTCCAGCACCGCCACCGCGTTCGTGTTGACCCGGCGGACGATCGTGTTCGCCAGTTGCGTGACCTGGTTGTTGAAGAACGCCACGTCGTTGCGCCGCCGCGCCTCGCGGGTGATGAAGAACTTGCCACCCCAGTCCTCGGGCAGAGCGACCTTCGGCGTCGGCCGCTGCGAGCCGACGATCGGGTACTCGTCGCCCGGGCCGCGACGTTCGACGTCGCGGTCGGTGTAGAGCTCGTTGACGGTCGCCTGGTCGTAGACGACCGAGCCGGTGGCGGTGCCGCCGGTGGCGAAGATGCGGTCGACGATGAACCGCTGCAGGGTGAGGTCCATGATCCGGCGCGTGATCCGCGTCGGCTGCTTGAGGGCCTGGTCGACCGTCAGCGTGTTCCCGGTGATCGTCGGAGCGGCCAGCGGGTACGCGGTCTGCTGCGTAGGCATCTGACGTGGTCCCCCTTTCTCAGTCGAGCGCGATCTGCGCGAGAGTGCCGGCGCCGGCGGCGGTGACCACCGTGCCGACCCGGATGCCAGCCGCGAGGACCGCGGCCTGGCCGTTCGCGCCGACCTCGACGCCCTGTCCGGCGGTGAGCGCAGCCGCCGCGGTGACCGGGACGATGAACCCGGAGCCCCGCAGGATGCCGACCTTCTCGCCGGTCGCCGCGTCATAGGCCGCCACGCCGAACGCCTTGCCGGCGGCGGTGGCGTGCGCGACGCTGATCGACCCGTCCGCCTGCCGGTTGCCGGAGATTCCGACGAACCGGCAGCCCGTCACGGCGGCGGTGGCGTGGCCGGTGATGCGCCGTCCGGGCTCGTAGAACGGGATGCACTCGTTCGCCATGGGTCAGTCCCCCTTCCGGCTCGGGGCCGGCGTGCCCGCGAACCAGTAGTCGTCTGCGGCGGCCGGGTCGGCCGAGGCCTTCGCGTCCTCGCCGGCGTAGCCGATCTCGTCGACGGGCACCAGGCCCGGCTTCAGCTTCGCCAGCGTCTCGGCCGCGCCCGGGTCGGCCTCCAGCTGCTCGACCCAGTGCTTCGCTCGGGCCGGCGGGATCCGGCCGTCCTTCACGGCCGCCTTCACGGTCGCCTCGCGCTGCTCGCGCAGCTGCTGCGCCCGCGCCTCCCGGCCGTCGCGGGCGTCCGCGAGCAGCTGGGCGTGCTGGGCCTCGTCGAGCACCACGGTGCCCGGTGCGGTCTGCGGCGCGGACGGCCGCTCGGCGAGCGCGTCGACGGCCGCCAGGATGGCGGCCGGGTCCGCGTCGTCGGCGACGTCGAGCCGCTTCCGCAGGGTGTTGAGCTGCTCGTCGCTGAACGCCACGTCGCTGCCCCTCTCCTGTTCGGTGGTTGATCCGGCCGCGGACGCGGTCGGAGGTCGGCGGGCCGCCGCGAGGGCGGGGGCCGGTGCGTTGGCGCGGCCGGCGTAGCGGAACGCGCTGAGGTCCTGGTCGGCGCTGGCGTACGAGTCCCACAGGTCCCAGAAGCTGCCGGATCCGCCGGGGGTGACCTGCTCGCCGGAGGCGCTGCCCTTGTCGTCGTCGGTCGCTACCCGGTCGGCCAGCCGCGCCGCGACTGCCTCGTCGGCCGTGTACCACGTCTCGGCCTGCATCAGGGCCCGCCAGTCCTCGGCCTTCCCGCCGGCTCGGGCCGCGTACGTGGAGGCGATCGAGTCGCTGACGCTGGCCAGCATCCCGGCGGCCTTGGTCATCTCGTCGGCGTTGCCGATGCAGACGCCCCAGCCGTCGTGGATCATCATCTGCGAGCCGACGCCCATGACGACCTCGTCGCCCGCCATGGCGATCACCGAGGCGGCGCTGGCGGCCAGGCCGTCGACGTGGACGATCACCTTTGCGCGGTGCTGCCGCAGCACGTTGGCGATCGCGACACCCTCGAAGACGTCGCCGCCGCGGCTGTTGATGTGCAGCCGGATCAGGTCGACGTCGAGGCTGGCGACGTCGCGCACGAAGTCGTCGGCGTCCATGCCGAGCCAGCCGCCGATGGTGCCGTACACGTAGACGTCCGCGCTGGCGCTCTTCGCCGGCCCGTCGTCACCGTCGTCGGCGGCCGCGGCGAGTACCGGGCCGACCCGGTACCACTCCGGCGTCGCCTCGGCCGTCGTCAGCGCCATGGCGCGGCGGTGCGACTCCTGCACCGCCCGGGCCAGCTGGTCCGGGCGGCCCTGGAGCAGGTCGAGTAGGTCGGCCTGTCCCTTCATCAGCTACTCCCATCGTCGGCCGGCGCCGGTGCCGGGTTGTCCTTGGCTGGCAGCCCGTACTGCTGCCGGGCGTCTTCCTCGAGGGAACGGTCAGGCCGGAGAATTCCGGCGTCGACGAGCAGCTTCATCGCCTGCGCGGTCGCCTGCTGCCTGCTGCCGATCTCGTCGAACACCACCAGCGGCGCCGGCTCCTCTTCGCCGAAGTTGTGGTCGACCAGGTCCTCGACGATGTGCTGGCTGGCGACGTCCGCGACCTCCTGCGCCAGCGTCTGCAGCGAGAGGGTGAAGAAGTCGGCAAAGGTGCTGCCGAGCGCCCACGACCCGGTCTGCGTGCCGAGGTTGAGGAAGTGCGCGAGCACCGATCTGCCGATCTGCTCGTCGTGGTACCGGATCGACGGCAGCGCCTGCGGCAGGTCTCCCTCGACGCCCCGCAGCACTAGGTCGGCGCCCTCCGGCACCGCGGCGCCGGCCGACTCCCCGGAGCGCCACTGCTGCGCCATCGTCGCGCCCTTGGTGAGGTCGGTCTCGCCCTTGCCGCCCTTGTAGAGGGGGATGCCCATGCCGTTGCGCTCGATGGTCTGCGCGTCGACCCTGAGCAGCCGGTCCTTGATCAGCCAGTTCTTGTAGCAGCCGCGCAACACGCTGCGCCCCAGCCAGTTGCTGCCCTCGCGCTCAAGCACGTACGCGACGAGGCGGTCCACCGGAATCGGCCTCTGCCGCTCGCCGATCTTCGACGAGAACTGGGTGATCGACACGAGGCCGCCGTCGTCGGCGACGTTGATCTGCTCGATCGTTCGCGGTAGCCGCGGCGCCAGCTTCCGCAGCCGCGCCCGCTTCCCGTCATCGGTGATCCGGTACACCTGCTCGAAGTAGGCGTGCCCGAACGGAAGCATGTTCAGGGCCAGGCGCAGGTGCTCTTGCCAGGAGAACCGGTCGCGGGTGCGCGGTAGGGGCTGCGGCTCGGCGCCGACGATCGGCAGGCCGAGGTTGTCGGCGACGAACTCGGTCACCTCGTCGCGGGCGCCGGCCGGGTTGATCCGCCACGGCGTGCGGCGCACCGGGTACGTCACCGCCCGCAGCACCGACCCGACCTGCGCATCGTGCGAGCGCATCGCGTCGTACACCTCGATCGAGCGCGGCCACCGCAGCTCCGGCGTCGGCTCCTCGTCGGCGAACTCCATCCAGCCGAGCACCGTCGACCGCGACGCGTAGCCGATCTCCATCACAGGCGCAGGCGGTGTCGTAGGCATCGACGGTCACCTCCCGTCCGTTGTCAGAACCCTGCGGTCATCAGGTCCCCGGTCTCCGACCAGCCGGCCGTCGCGGGGATCGACACCGGCGCCGGCGGCGGCGGTGCGTCAGGAGCCAGGCCGCCGTCCTCGATGGCGCGACCCCGGGCGTGGTAGGCGAGCACCGCGGCGACCGCCAGGTCGATGAGCATCCCGTCGCCGCGCTTGGCCAGCTTCAGGTAGTACGCGGCGAGCTCGGTCTCTTCGCCGGGACGCAGCTTCTTGCGCGACCCCTTGACGATCACCGCGTTCTTCATGTGCTCGGCGAGCTGCGCCGAGCCGTCGTGCGTGATGGTGGACGCGGCCTCCTGGAACCGGCTGATCGCCTTGTCCATGCGCTGCTCGACGTTGGTCGGGAACTCCATCACCAGGCCGGGGTGCGCCGCCGACCACAGGTCGAGGTAGTCCTGCCACCGGTAAGGGTCGGCGTACATCAGCGCCACCTGGTAGGCGCTGAACACCTCCCGCACCCTCCGGTCGACGTCGGTGCGAGGCACCCGCCAGTCCGGGCCCGCGTTCGCCGGCCGGGCCCACACTCCGAGCTGGAACAGCCGGCCATCCATGAGCCGGGAGGCCACCAGCGCCGTCGCGTCCCGGTTGCGGGAGCCGTCGAACCCGACGGCGATGCGGTCACCCGGGCGCAGCTGGTCGGAGCGGGCCATCGTGTCCCAGTGCGTCGGGTCGACCAGCATCGACTGGCCCACGACCTCCTCGTTGAGGAAGTAGCGCCGCCGGTCGGCCTCCAGGTGCCGGCTGGAACGGGCCTCGTGCATGATCCGCTTCAGGTTGACCCAGCCGCCGCGCTCCCGGGCGCTGTCGCCGTACTGCCGTTGCAGCTCGGCGTACAGGGCCTCGTCGTCGCTGAGGTCGTCGACCCGGTTCGGCGCGACGGTGTCGATGTAGATCCGCTCGTCGCCCGACTCGGCGGTCACCTGCGCCTCGGACCCCTCGGTCGGGTCCGGGGCGTTCGTCAGCTCGATCCACCGGCCGTCCATGCCGGCGATGTTGCGCTTCACGTTGCCCGCGACCCGCCGTAGTCCGCCCTGCAGCGTGAACAGGTGCGGCTCGGTGATCGACGCGAACGTCATCGGCGCGCCCAGGCGGCTCTTCGCCGACGTGGTGGCCGGCTCGATCTTCCCGCCGCCCGGCAGGATTACCCGGGTGTCGCCGATGTCCAGGCCCGACATGTCGGCGAGGGGGCCGTTACGCAGCATCGACAGCAGCGGCCGCCATGTGTTGTCCGTCTGCGCCTCGGACACCCCGAGACACACGATCAGCGGCGTCGGGTAGGGCGCGCCCACCGGCTCGCCAGCGGCGTCCCAGCCGTCGAAGCGGGTCGGACCGAACGCTTCCGCCAGGTCGATGGCCGCGCCCAGCGGGTCCTTGCCCCACTTCTGCACCCGCCGCAGCTGGGCGCCGAAGTACCGCAACGCGTCCGGCGCCGGCCAGGGCGCGGCGTACGGGTACAGCCGGTAGAAGTGGATCAGGAACGTCCACATCTCGTCGGTCAGCCGGTACGGCTCGCCCATGCGGTAGCCGTCCGGCACGACGCAGTGCGCCTCGATCCACTCGCCGACCGCGTAGCCCAACGTCGGGAACTCGCCCGGCTCGCTCGGCCCCTTCCACGGCATCGGACCCCCCTCACGCGGACCCGGCGTCGACCGCCTTGATGCGTCCACGGGCACCGGACGCGCCCTGCTTCTGCTCGCGCCGCTCGGCGACCTCGTCCGCCGCGACCGTCCACAGCAGCAGCCGCATCGCCTTCGGCGTCAGCCCCAGCCGGTCCTCCAGCGCGGTGACCTGGCCCATGATCGCCGCCGACGCGTCCGGCAGCTCCGAGCGCACCATCGCCCGGCAGTACCGGGCCACCGTCCGCGTCCAGCCCAACCGCTCCCACGCCACCGCCTGCGGCGTGCCCCAGAGCTGCGCCCAGGCTGCCAGCTCATCGCTGCTGGCGCGCCCCGGCAGCGGCCAGGCCGGCGGATCGCCCTCGCGGCCCCTCGCCGGCAGGATCAGCGGCCCCACACGCGCATTCCGGCGCGCCGGGTTGTCCTTCGGCGGCTGCGGCACGGCCCACCTCCCTCGATCGGGCCGACAATTCAGGTTTCGTCGCGCCGTCGTGCCGCCCTACCGTCTTGGCCATGACTGGCGACGACGAGCAGCAGCTGTTCGCCGAGATGTTCCGGCAGCTCGACAGGATCGACCCGTGGCTCAAGCGCCTGGACCCCGACGGGCCGCGCGAGCGCCCCCAGGAGCGCAGCACGCTGAGCCGCGACAACAAGGAGACGGACCCGCACCAGCTCAGCCAGGCCGCCTGGCACGCGCTCTCGCACGCCGTCGACCACCTGCACTGCCTGCGCACCCTCCTCAAGGACGCCCAGGTGATGCACATGTACGCCCCATACTCGCTGGCCCGCGCTGCCCTGGAGAACGCGAGCGCGGCGGTGTGGCTGCTCGCCCCGGACGACCGCGCGGAGCGGATTCTCCGGCGGCTGCGCTTCGCCGCGCTCGACATCCGCGGCAGCGAGTCGGCGATGAAGCTGCTCGGCGCGACCGGGCCGAAGACCGAAGCGGAGCGCCGGGACGAACTCAAGGCGATCGCGAAGCGGCGAGGTGTCGATGAACGTGAGGCCGTCAAGCACGTGAGCTACGCCGAGATCGTCCAGGCCGCCGGTGACGCCATGCCTAGCGGCAACAAGCCTTACCTGCTCACCTGGAAGATCTGCAGCGCCATCGCGCACGGCGACCTCTGGGCGACGCTCAACGTCGTCAGCTTGGAGGAACTGCCCGGCGCGCCTCCCGACCTTGCCCACCTAAAAGTCACAGCGAACGTCGGGACGCTGTCCTCCGCCGTGCGCTACGCCGTCAGGATGACCGCCACTGGGTGGCGCCTCTTCGACGAACGCGGCACCCGTCACGCACGGTAACAAATCGGAGGGTGGGAAGCGTACAGACGCCGAGAAGCCTGCCCCGGGGGTCCTCCTGGCTTCATGATCCAGATTTTTTCGTCACGCTGCGTTACCTCCGGGCGGTCACTCCCGGTCACCCTTAGTGCCGTTGCACGATCGGCAGAGCACGCCGAGGGGTTGTCGCTCGTCGCCTCCGGCCGCGACTGCGCGCGGGTGATCGGCGGTCAGGTCGGTGGCGTGGTGCGCTGGCCTGCGCCAGCCGGGGCACCAGTCGCCGTGCTTGCGTCGGTGCTCAGCCACGGCCTCGGCTCGGCGCTTGTCCTCGCCGGGCAGGCGCGGGCGGCGGACGCGCTTGGCTCGCAGGACGCCGCGGTCCCGAGCCGCTCGACAGTCGGGGCAGCGGGTGCCGCTGGTCGGCCGGTCGCAGTCGAGGCAGGGACGCTGGGGCATGGGTCACCCCCCGAGGTTGCGCCAGATGCACAGGGCGGCCGGGATGCCGACGATGGCGAGGGCGTACAGCACGGGCATCAGCAGGGGTGGACGGCGTCGCATCGTTCACCCCCGGGCAGCGAAACAGCCCGGGAGCTGGGCGCTCAACCGGGCTGTTTCGACACTGGGTCCGTCTGCGCGACAGCGTTGCAAACGATCTCGCCGCTGTCAAGCTGGGTGGTCGGCGGGCGGGTCGCCGTCACTCCACGGCTTGCGCAGCGGGACGGTCGCGCGCTTGCGCAGCACGTGGTTCCCAGTCACCACCAGGTTGCCGTCCTCGCCTCGGGCGAACACGTCGGTGGTGATGGTGTCGCGGTCGTGGTCAATCCTGATGTCCGCGTCAGCCGGGATGTCGCTCGGGTCGAGCCCGTTGTCGCGCACCCACTGGCAGACGCGCTTGCGGTACTCATCGCTCATCAGGAGCCCGGTTATGGGCGTCGTGCTGGGCGGCTCGACCCGCCAGCCGGCCTTGCGCAGCTCGGCGGCCATCCGCTCGGCTCCCTCGAGGGCCTCGGCGGAGGTGGCGCCGAGGTCGGTGCTGTCGCTCATGCTGCACGTCCTTCCGGGTCGGTGGTGTCATCATGCCGCGCCTTGCGCGCCTCACGCTCGGCCCGGGCCGCCGCCTTCGCGGCCGCCAGGGCGAGGACCTCGCCGAGGACGTACCGGGGGCGGGGTCTGCCGCCCGCGTCGCGGTGCACCCACAGCGGACCCTCGACTCCGTCGGGCAGCGGCTCCAGCTCGGCGACCAGGTCGCCACGGGCGGCCCAGCTGCGGATGGTGCCCTCCGGGATCTGCGGGTACGCCTGGCTGATCTGGCGGGCGGTGTACGCCTGGTCGGCGGTCTGCCCGTCGAGGAACGCCCGCCGCTCGGCGACGGCGTGCCGGGCGCCGCAGGCGCGGCAGACGGCGGTGTTGGCGCCGACGCGGGCGTGCAGGTCGGCGGTGCACCGCTGGCCGTCGTCGAGGTCGGCGCCGCACTGGCCGAGCCAGCGTCGCTCGGCGGGGCCGGCGGCGATGCCGCGCACGATGCCGGCGGCGACGCGGGCGTCGCGGTACGCCTCCTCGGCGTAGGGGTGCTTGCGGATCCACCCGACCTGCCCGGCGAGGTAGCGGGCGGCGGCGATGAGCGGGTCGCGGCCGGCGGGCGCCTGGTCGTGGCGTTCGCCGGCGACGTGCCGGGCCCAGGTGGTGATCTCGTTCTGCACGACGGTGAGCCGGTGGCTGGCGGTGAGGTTGAGCGGGATGCGGCCTCCGTCGGCGTGGCCCCGGGTGGGCGCGCCCTGGCGGGCGAGGCCTGCGGCGACGTCGCGGGCGGCGGGTACGGCGTCGGCGAGGTCGTGCAGGTGTCGGTAGGCCCGGTCGGTGCAGTGCTGGCAGGCGTAGGCGGCGTCGGCCTGCGGGCGGTCGCAGATGGTGCAGGTGCTGGTCATGCGGGCCTTTCGCTGGGCGGGTTGTGCGGTGGGTCAGCGCCTGGCGTAGCGGGCGCGGATCCGGTCGTGGATCTGCTGGCGGGTCGGCTCGGTCCAGCCGTGCCATCCGGCGTCGGGGTGCCAGGTCTGGGCGTGGTCGCGGCGGGCGACGCCGCAGTGCCGGCACCCTTCGGCGGTCACCACGGCCGTAGCCACGACGCGACGTCGACGGGCTGCGCGGGGTACGCGCACCCGGCCGATCGGAGGTGGCGCAGCTCCAGGGCGACGAGCTGCTCGGCGCGGAAGGTGCCGACGAGCATGGGTCGCTGGCAGGTGCAGCGGCTGGGGTCGAGCAGCATGGGCTCGACGAGCCGGCGGTCGCCGGTGGCGGGGCCGGGCGTGGTGCGGCGGGTGCGGGTGCGGGCGACGGTCACAGCTGCTCCTGGGCGGTCGGTCGGCGGATGGCGGCGGCGGCGAGCTCGGCGCCGCGTCGGGATCGGGTACTGATGTCGGGGTCGTGCAGGCAGGTCCGGCCGTCGCGCTGGCCGTGCTCGTCGCAGAGCCGGCAGGCGTCGATGGCGGCACGGGTGGCCTCGGCCTGACCGCGAGCGCGCTCGGACTGGGCACGGGCGACGGCGGCGGCCTGGTCCTGGAAGTACCGCTCACGGGCGCGGCGTGCATCGGCGCATCGGCCGCACGGCGGCGGGTCGGGGTGGTCGATGTGCTCGTCGCATCGGGAGGGGGGCGGCCCGGCCGGGTCGGCCGGCGGCGGCGTCTCGCGCACGCCCGCACGCGCCCCCCCAGTCGAAGACTGGGGGCGGGGACCGGGGTCCGCGGAACGAGGACCGGGGCTAGGGGAAGCACTACTTACGGCCGTAACTACTCCCCGTTCCCCGGGAGTACCGGCGCTAGGGTTCCCGGAACCCTTCCCGGAACCCTTCCCGGAAGGGTTACCGGAACCCTTAGCACCTGCGGAAACGTCGCCCCCGTCGCCGTCGGTGCTGCTGTCGTTGACGGTGCGTGCTGGGTCGGAGGAAGGGTTCCCGGAAGGGTTGCCGGAAGGGTTCCTATCCCCGGGAGTACCGGCCGAAGGGTTCCCGGAAGGGTTCGGCGAAGGGTTCCCGGAACCCTTCTCGGCCGTCGCGATCATGTCCCGGACGATCCCGGCCGACGCCTCGGCGAGGTCGTCCGCCACCAGCACCCGGCGCAGCTCGACCGCCAGGGCGTCGAGGATGGCCCGGCTCGACACGACCGCGAGGTGATCGGCGGCGGACCGCAGCACGTTCGGCTGCCGGTACACCTTGTCGCGGCGGATGAAGGACCGGATCAGCATTTCCTCGGTGTCCTCGTCGACCACGATGAACCGCGCGGCCCGCAGATCCTTCAGGTCCCTTTCGACATCGGCTCGCGTCATTCCGGCGGCCTTCTTGCTCCAGCGGCGTTCGCGCAGTGCGAGCACCCCGTCATGGGCCAGGTCGGGCTGCGAAATCAGGAACATGAACATGCGCTGAGCTGTGGGGCTCAGCGCCAAGAAATCGGCATCCGTCCAGATGCTGACCGCAAGTCGTGCTTCGCTGCGGGCCACTTCATGCTCCTCTGTGCTGTGCGGTTTCAGTTGTGGTTCTGGCGCAGGTTGTCGGGCTGGTCATTGCGTGGGGCGAGGGCGATCCGTTCGTACTGGCTGAGGCCGCCCCACACGCCGTACAGCCAGCGCGCGGGCTGCTGGAGCGCCCAGTCGCGGCAGGTGGCGAGCAGGGGGCAGGTGCCGCAGATGGCCTTGGCCTGCTGGATGGCGCGCATGGTGCCCTTGCCGTCGCCTGGGAAGTAGAGGGCGGTGGCGCCGCGGCAGGCGGGCTGGATGCCGTCGGCGGTGGCGCGGTCGAGCCAGGCGGGCCAGGTGCCCCAGTGGGTGGGGTGGGTGGTGGGGGTGCGGGCGCTCACTGGCGTCGTCCCTTCTTGCGGGGTGCGGGGCCGCGGGCGGCGGCTTCGTTGCCGCACGTGTCGCAGCGGGTCGGGTACCAGTGGATGAGGCCGGACTGGTACGGCTTCTCGGGCGTGAGGTAGCCCCCACACGCCTTATCGCTGGCGGGAGCACGGCAGGTGCCAACGGGCTCGCCGCGGGCGCGTGCGTCTTCCCACGGCGCAGCGTTGATCCGGCCGCCGTCGAGGCGGAACTTCCGCCAGATGTCGGGGGCGTGGCGGGTGGGGATGAGCGGCGCCTGGTGGGTCACGGTCAGCCCTCCACCTGGTCGCGTCCGTCGAAGCCCGGCCGAACGGTCACGCCGTGGCGCTCCTGCAGCAGCGCGATCGCGCGGTGAACCGGGCCGGTGGGCAGTAGGTAGAAGGCGACGAACCCGCCGTCCTGCTCGCCGTACTCGACGGCCTTGGTCACGCAGTCGGCAAGCGCGTCGACCAGCTCCCGCTCCCTTCGCTGCGCGTACCGGGCCCACGCCTTCGCGGTGACCGGGATGCCCTTGCAGGAGTGGATGACGGGCCACACGTACTTGCCGCAGCCGTCGCATTCGGTGCGGCCGTCGCCGGGGTCGGTGTGGGGGTGGTCTGCGAGGGGGTGATGGGTCTTCACGTTCTCTCCATCGCTCGCGGCGTCCGGAACGCAACAGACGTTCTCGTCGGGCACTGGTCAGCCCTCCCGGGGCACGACGACCGACGCGGCCCGCAGGGCGGCCATGGCGTCGTCTGCGGCGTGTCGGGCACCTGCGGGGATGTGCGTGCGGTGGCTGGGCTCGCCGAGGTGCGCGACGGCCTGGTCGACGTCGGCGATGGGCCACACGCGGGTGGACATGGCGCCGTCGGTGTGGACGGTGACGGCGGCGAGCAGGTGCTGGGTCATCGGGCCATCCCCAGCCAGCGGGCGGCCCGCCGCCACAAGCCAGGTCGGTTGGTGTGCGCCCCGTCGAGGGCCTGGCGGAGTCGTTCGGCGCGCCGCTCGGCGAGGTCGGCGGCGGCCAGGCGGCGGCCCTCGGCGATCAGGGCCGGCGCGGCGGCCGCCACGGCGATGCCGGCGGCCCGGCCGGCGCTGACGCAGTGCAGGTCCCCGTAGGGCTCGACGGTCAGCGGGCGGAGCGCCTTGGTGGCGGCGGCGTGGGCTTCCTCGAGGGCGGGGCCCGCGAGGGTTGCACGGGTGGGGCCGGTGGTGGGGCGGGGCTGGGTGCCAGGCACGTCGCGTCGCCACCAGGACGGCGAGCCGGGTCGGGTGTCGGGGTAGGTGGCGTAGCCGGGGCGGGTGGCGGCCACGGCGCGCAGCTGCTCGTCGTCCACCGGTCAGGCCTCCGTGCGGTCGGGGTTGGCCGGGCAGGTGGTGGTGCAGGTGGATGGCGGGCACTGGATCAGCCGCTGCGGCACGATCCGCTGATGCTTGGTGGCGGCGGTGACGTGCTCGTTCCACCTGGCGCCGGTCCACATCTCGGCACCCGTGGAGGTGTTGACGCAGAGTTCGGCGTCGGGGGCGAAGGTGGGGAGGCCGGAGGTGTGGTCGTGGTCCGGCGCGGCGGGCGTCTGCTCTTCGGCGTGACACCAACACCCGCACGCGGCGCAGACCGGGGCGGTGCACTGGTCGTCGTGGAGGCGGTCGCCGAGCAGGAACACGTCGCCGAGGGTGCCAACCGAGCAGGTGTACCGGCCGCCGGCGACGAGCGGTGTCAGGTCGGAGGTGACCTGCCGTTCGGCGAGCCGGCGTACCGCGCAGTCCCAGTACGTCGGGTCCTCGCGCGGTACGCGGCTGACGGCGGCCGGGCGGCAGGTGGCTGGGTGCTCCAGCGTCCATGTGCCGTCGGCGGCGAACGCGATGACGTGCTCGCGGGTGGGGCGCTCGTCGGCCGGCACCGGGTTGCCGACGGTGCAGTAGCCGCCGGCCCCGTGGCGGTGCTGCGGCGTACCGGGCTTGCAGGGGCACCGGTCGGGCTGGTGGCAGGTGCACGGGCAGGTGCCGGTCGGCGCGCCGGCCGCCGGTGCGACGGCCTGCTCGTCGACGCTCTCGCCGACCCGGAGCCGACCGTCGATACCGTCTACGGTCACCACGTAACGACCGGGCGGCACCGGTGGCCCGTCGAGGTCCTCGGCGGCCTGGTTGACGGCGCAGCCGAACAGGTCACCGAGCCGGCAGGCCAGCGGGTGCTTGATCGTCCATCCGTCGGCCCGGAACTGGATGACGTGGCGGGGGTCGTCGTCGGCCGGGGCGAGCCGTCCGGCGGCGGTTAGCGCGTCCAGCACTGCACGCAGGCCGCTCCGGTCGCAGCAGTCCTCGGTGTTCATCTCCGGGTTGCACGGGGGTGCCGGGTGCTGGCTGAGGTGCAGGCTCCACGCCTTGGCGAACGTCTCGTGCAGGTCGTCGACGTCGGCGTCGGTGTACGGCTTATCGGTCATCGGGTACTCCGGGTCAGACGTAGTCGGCGAGGATGCGGGCGGCCTCGGCGGGTGGGGTGTCGGGGGCGCAGATCGCGGCGCAGCGCTCACCGCCTGGGGTGGTGAGGTGCCATCCGTGCTCGGGGTCGTCGAGCCAGCGCAGCCAGACGATCTCGTCGCCCTCGATGACGGGCAGGTTGCACTGCTCCTCGTCGAGGTCCAGGGCGTTGAGGTCGACGGGCACGTCGAGGGCGACGAGCTGGTCGACGACGGCGCGGACGTAGTCGGATCCGGTCAGCTGCGCGGTGCGGTCTGGCTGGGTCATCGGTTCGTCCTCCGTCGGAGCTTGGCGGCGAGCAGGCGCGCCCGGCGCGGCCGGAGCCGTCGGGCGCGGATGATGCGCGGCGTGACGTGCCGCAGGACGTCCGCGAGGATCAGCCGGTCGATCACGGCCGCCACCTCGCGCGGCGGCCGTCGATGCTGGCCCACTGGCCCCGGCGGTTGATCGGGTCCGGGCTGTCGATGCGCTCGTAGTCCTTGCGGGACTTCCAGCCCGTCTCGCCCCGGTCGTCGACCGTTGCTCCGCAGCACGGCGCCTTCCACATCGAGCAGTCGGTGTAGCGAGCGGTGACGGTCACCGTGCCGAGGTCGTAGACGCCGCCGCACCAGGTGCAGCGGACAGGCTGCGACATGCCCCCGCGTCCGGCTCTTGGGTCAGGCATGGTCTTCCTCTTTCGGCAGTTCGATGAAGGTGGTCAGGTCGAGCCGACCGGCGATCGCCTCGACCGTCGGGCACGGGCCCTCGCACAGCGGCTCCTCGCAGCCCAGGCACCACGGGCACCGGCAGTGGCAGTGCTCCCGGCCGCCGCTCGGCGCGTCGAACCAGCCGCGTCCCTCGCACGCGAAGCAGTCCGGGTCGGGCCGGCCAGTTGCCGACGGGTCGCTGGCGTGGATCGGCAGGACGGCCAGGACGACGCCGCGCAGCAGCTCGTCGGTGCCGGGCTGCTCCAGGCGCTGGTGGATGGCGTGCAGCGCCTGGTCGTGGGTGGCGATCAGCAGGTCGTTCACCGCCGCCGCCACTCGTGGGCCTGCGGGCACGTCACGAAGTGCGACTTCCGCAGGTTCGTGCGGCCGAACGCGCGCTTCGCTGGCACCACCACGGCGGTCAGCTGCCCGTACTGCTCGACGAGCTGGACGTTGCCGCCCGGGCCCGGCTCGGCGTCGACGGGCATTGCCTTGCCTCGCTCGGTGACCGCCCAGATGACCTGTGCCGGGCACGACTTGCACTTCTCGGTCGGGTACTCGACGGCGCTCATCGGCCGGCCGCCAGGTGCCGCACGTCATCCGACCAGCCGAAGCACCACCGGCACTGCGGCAGACCCATCGTTGGCGCGGTCGGCGCGAACTCGTGCCCGACGTCGGTTCCGGCCAACGCGCCCAGCTTCGGCGGCAGCGGTCGCGCCGCCGCCTCCGTACGGGCCACCCATCCGGCGGCCGCGGCCCGGGTTTGGCTGTACTCGTCGCGGCAGGGTTGGCAGGGGCGCTGGTTGGCGTTGCGGTGCCGGTGGTAGCCCCGCAGGGTGCCGCACACGCCGGTGTCGGTCGGCGCCGCCGTGACCGGCGGGGCCTCCATCGCGGTGGTCGTCACGCCGCCGCTCCTCTCGTCTCGATCCGGGTCCGCCCGTGCCGGGCGAGGACCTGCGCGACCCACACCTCGTCGAGCTGGCACAGCGCGGCGATCTGCCGGGCCGTCCAGCCGTAGCGGTCGAGGGTCAGCAGGTGCGCGACCCGCTGGTGCTGGTCGGGGATGCCGGCGCCCCGGCTGGCGGCCGGCATCGGGTGTGTCGGTGCCAGCCGGGGCGCGCGGTACCGCTCGTCGAGCAGCGCCGCGTACAGCTCGTCGTGCTCGGTCATGCCGGCCGCTCGGGTGGGCGGAGCAGGTTCCGCAGGTCGAGCAGCGCGTCGACCATCTGCCGGTTGCCGCCGGCGGTGCGGAGCCGCTCGTCGACGAGGGCGATGGCCTGGTCGTGGCGGCCGGTCAGGTGGGCGACCTGCGCGGTCAGCTGGGCGAGCCGGACGTGCGTCGGGTCGGCCGGCTGCGGAACCTTCGCCCGGCCCATCACGGCTGCCTCCGGTCGATCGCCTCGACCCACGCCACCGCGACAGCGGCGACCTGGAGCAGTTCGGCGCGCAGCTTGGCCGGGTCTTCCTCGGCGAACACCTCGCGCATCTCCTCGTCGAGGATGTGCCGCCATGTGACGAGGCCTAGACCTGCCGCGTCCTGGCATAGTCGCCGCGAAACGTCGGCCAGCTCCCGGTCGGCCCACCCGTTGCGGGCGGTGCCGTCGGGATGGTTCTGCTCGCCCCACTTCGCGTCCTGCCGCCGCCGCTCGTCGAGGACCTCGGCCAGCACGCCGTACACCACGGGCCCGTCAAGGGTGATGGTGTGTGCGCACTGCCCGGTGCAGATGTGCTCAGCCACGGCCGCTCACCCCCGCCCGACGGGCCAGCACCGCCGAGCGCCACAGCTCGGTCAGCGCGGCGTACTCCTCGGCCATGTCGTCGTGGCTGCTGGACGCGTCGAAGCCGCACGCGGCCAGCTGGTCGACGTCCATGCCGAGGGTGTGCAGGTCCCAGCTGCCGAGGGCCTGACCGAGCAGGCAGTTGCAGGGGCTGGCGACGTCGAGGGTGGCGACGTCGATCAGCTCGTCCCAGCCGGGGTGACGCGCGTCGAGCCACGCCATGCCGACCTCGACGCGCTGGCGCAGTTCGCTGGTGGTCATCGCCGGGGCCGTCACGACGACTCCCCGGCGAGCAGCGCCCGCACCTCGGACTCGCGGAACCGGCGGTGCCCGCCCGGCGTGCGGATGCTGCCGAGCCGGCCGGCGGCGGCCCACCGGGTGACGGTCTTCGGGTCGACGCGGAACAGGGCGGCGACCTCGCCCGGGGTCAGCAGCCGGTCATGCGTCCGTTCGGCCGTCACGATGCCTCGCCCCCGTCGCCGGCCGGGGCGGCGCCGGGCAGGAACGTCACACTGCCCGGTGTCGACCGGGCGGCCCGCTCCCCTTCGGCCTCCGCCGCCTTCCGCTCCGCCCGCTCGGCGAGGATCTCGTCGGCCGAGGCCTCCGGCACCTCCCGCTCGCCGTCGCCCTCGCCCTCACCGGGCAGCACGCTGAACAGGTCCGCCGGCGGCGTGTCGTCGATGCCCGTCCGGTCCTTGAAGCGCCGCTGCAGCAGCGACCGGACCACCTCGATGTCGGCCTCGTCCTCGACGACCTCGATGTGCGCGATCCGGATCGTCGGCGTGCGGCTGCCGTCCTCCGACGACACCTTGTAGAAGTTGGGCTCGATCCGGACGAGCCCCCAGTACTGCGCCTCCAAGAGGGCGTCGTCGACCAGCTTGTCCTCGATCTGCACGAGGCCGTTGCGGGGCCGGTTCTCCTTGGACCACGCCGAGCTGATGTTGACCGTTCCCACTACTTCTCCTCGGTGTTGGTGATGGGGCCCCACTCGGTGACCCCGTTGTCCGCCCGGTGCCAGCCGGCGTGACCGGCCGGCAGGGCGCAGTTCGCTGGGTTGCCGAACCCGGCGGTCAGCCGGTTGCCGCAGCGGCCGACGTTCATCGCGGCCAAGGCGTCCGCTCGGGCCTGGTGAGTCACGGACTCGATGTGGTGCCGCACCGCCGCCTTCGCCGCGCGATCCCGGTCGGCCCGGGCCTGGTCGAGCTGGGCGCGCAGCCGGCGCACCTCGCCGTCGACGAGGCGGGCCAGGAGCTCACGCAGCACCGGGCACCTCCCGGCGCACGATCAGCACCGTCACCGGGATCAGCGGGTGCTCGTGGTCGAGGGTCGGCACGGTCGTCCGGAACCCGCAGTCCAAGCACTGCCGGGCGTCGTAGCGGTCCATCACTCGCGACGCGGCCGCCACCGACACGGTCACCGCGTCGTCGAGCGCGGCCTTGGTCCGCTGCGCCCGGGCACCGGCCCGGCCCAGCTCGGTACGCAGCTGCGCGACGGTGGCCTGCTCGGTGGCCAGCTCGGCGGCGAGGGCCTGGACGCGACGCTGCGCGTCCTCGGCCTGCCCGGCGGTGCGCTGGTGCGCGGCGCGCTCGTCGGCCAGCGCCGCGGCCGTCTCGTCGAGCAGCTGCGCCATCTGCTGGCGAGCGGTCTCAGCCCGTGCCAGCTCGGCGCGGGCCTCATCGCGCTCGGCGGTGAGGGTGAGCACCTGGTGGGCGAGGTGCGCGCGGCGCCGCTCCTGGCGGATCGCGTCGAGGCGACTCTGGAGCCGGTCGCGCTCGCGGCGGGCGTCGTCCCGCTCGGCGGCCAGCGCCTCCGCGACCTGGACCGCCTGCACCAGCGCCGGGTCAGGCCCGGTGCGCGCTACGACAGTCCGCTCGGCCACGACGTCCTCGCACAGGGCGTGGTCGTGCTCGCCCTCGTCCTCGCCGTTCGGGTAGGCGCACGTCGGCTCCGGCTCGGCGAGCTGGGCGTCGATCGTGGCGACCTGCTCGACGTACGCGGCCTGCGCGACAGGGTCGGCCACCACCGGCGGCGGCGCCGGGAAGAGGTTGCAGTGGCCGCAGTCGTCACCGCAGTTGCTGTGGGCGCCGCTCACCGCCGGCTCGTCGACGGGCTCCGGCTCGGCCTCGACCTCGGCCAGCGACGGGTGCACGCCGGTCAGCTCGTCGCGCTCCGCCTGGTCGATGTCCGATGCGAACCCGACCGGCCGGACGAACTCGACCGCCGGCTCATCGGCCGGCTCCGGCGCGGCGGCCGGCGCGGTCTTCGGCGGCTCGTACTTCCCGCACGGGCAGTCCAGCTCCTTGCAGCCGCGCTTGCCCAGCTTGTGCGACCACTGCCCATGCGAGCACCAGTCGCACGATCCGGCATCCAGCACGGCGGTCGGCGCGCTCACTGGGCCACCACCGGTCCGGCCTCGGTGGCCAGCGTCGGCCACTTCGGCACCGCGAGCGCCCGCCGCTGGTGCGCACTCGTCACCGAGACGAGCGGCTGCCCGTACGCCGCCATCCCCAGGCTGAGAAGAGCGACCGCGTCGCACTGGTCGGAGTCGCGCGGGTCGATCTGCATCAGCCCGCCGTACGTCGACAGCACTGCCTCGATGACCTTGTCCTTGGTCACCTTGTTCTCGCCGTTCGTCGCCCCCGACCCGGTCGCCCAGACCTTCACCGTGGACGGCTGCACGTCGACGTACGGGATGCCCTTCGTCCACAGCCAGTGGAGAACCACCCCGCGCAGCATGTGCAGCGGGGCGTCGCTGGCACCCGGCCGGCTGAACGAGCCCTCGACGACGACGAGGTGCGGGCGGCACTTCACCGCGGCGGCGACGTCGGCTAGGACGTGGTGCACCTTCTTGTGCAGGTCGAGCAGCCCGGTCTTGACGGTGCGGCAGCCGAGCCGCGGCGTGCCGTCGTGCCAGTGGGTGTGGGCGATCCCGGCTGCCGAGGTCGACAGGTCCAGGGCGACCATGCGCAGCGCGGTCACCGGCCCTCACCCGCCTCGGCCGCGGCGGCCAGGGCCTCAGCCAGCGCCGCCCCCGGGTCGTCCGACTTCGCCGCCGCGTCGAGCGTGTCGATCAGCGCCGAGGCCTCCGCCTTCGTCAGCTCGTTCGACGACTCCAGCTTCCGACCGGCCAGCTGCGATGCGACGTTCAGCCGGGCCGCCCGGTCCTGCACGCCGACCTTGCCGAACAGCGCCTGGACCATGCCGCGCTGCGCCGGCGACAGCCCGGCCGACCCGTCGGTCGGCAGCGGCGGGCCGCCGGGGCGGGCCGGGCGCTGGGCGCGCTGCGCCGTCGGCCGATCCTCGGCGGGGCCAGCCGGCTGCCGCGGCTGCTGGGCCCGCTGTGCGTACCGGCGCCCGGCAGCGGCCTGTCCGTCGTCGTCCTCGTCCTCGGCGGCCACGCCCGTCAGTGCCAGCAGCACGTACCGGCGGGCGTACGTGATCGCCGAGCCCATCTGCTGCGGGTTCTCCGACAGCTTCAACGGGTACCGGCCGCCCAGCTTGTCGCCCGACGGCACGTGTACCAGCTCGTACTGGAGCACGAACTTCCCGTCGTCGAGCAGCGTCGGCGCGGTGGTGTAGATGATGCCCAGCTGGTTGAGCCGGGCCAGCACCTGCGAGTTGACCTGAACCAGGTCCGCGTACTTCGTGCGCTGGTTGCCGACCTGGCCGGCGCGGTTCTTCGTCAGCACCGGCGGGTCAACCTGGAAAGCGGCCAGCGCCTCGGCGAGGGTCTTCGGCTCAGCCATCAGAACGGCGCCCCGTCCGGCTCCGGCAGCACCTCGACGAGCTGGAAGCGACCCGTCGTCGGCGGGATCACCGGCTCGCCGACCAGGTCCCGCGACTCCGCGCAGAACCGGGCCACCTGCTGGATGTAGAGGAAGTCGCGGTACTGGTCCCGGTCGGCCAGCACCGGCCGCAGCTCGTAGCCGTTGGCGGTGACGTGTACCGCGCCGGTCCACGCAACCTCGGGCATCTCGATGATCTGCTCGCTGCCGTCCTCCGGATCGCGGGCGATCAGCCACTCCGAGTGCCGGTACGGGGCCAGCTGCACGGCGACGTCGCCGAAGATCCCCGACCGCGAGGTCTTGATGTCGAGCAGCGCCCGCACGTACCCGTCGTCGGTGCGCTCGACGTCGTCGTACTCGGGCAGGTCGGGCAGCCGCAGGTCGGCGATCAGGTCGAGGGTGCCGACGTGCCGGTGCGTCTCGGAGTAGACGACGGCCTCGACGTGCACGGGCTGTACGTCGAAGTCGTCGAGGAAGGCGACGTACGACTTGACGTAGCCCTCCAGGCCGGGCGGGATGGTGACCTGCTCGCCGAGGATGAGGCGCTCGCCGAGCTTGTGGACCTGGGTGCCGCGGTTCGCGGCTTCGTCGCGGCTGGAGTACCGGCCGGACTTGAGTGCCTTGAGGCGGGCGGCCGGGCCCATGGTGGCCAGCTCGTCCCAGTGGTCGATGGCGTACTCGGCGGTGGCGTCGCCGGCCCAGTTGATGAGTGCGGGCTTGGGCAGGCCGTTGCCGTTGATGGTGGTGACGCCGTCGACCTTGGTGCCGGTGTCCTCGTCGACGTACCAGTGGTTGCGGCCGCGGGCCTTCTTGACGATCTTCACTGCTGGTGTGCTCGCTTCTGGTTGGGCGCCGGCAGTAGGCCGGCGCGGATGGTGATGGCGACGGCGTGCGGGGCGTTGGTCGCGCCGAGGCGGGCGTACAGCCGCTGGAGGCGTCGGCTGGTCGCTGCGTGCGTTGCGCCGATCCGCTTGCCGATCTGCTGCTGGGTCAGCCCGTCGGCGACCATCTGGAGCACCTGCACGTCCTCCGGCGTGAGCAGCCGGTTGAGCGCCGGGCGGGCGGCCACGGTCATCGGGCTGCCGCCAGTCCGGCGCGGGCCTGCTCGCCCAGCTCCCGCAGCCACTCGGCGGCGATGCCCCGCACCGCCGCGTCGGACAGCGTCGGCACGATCGACTCGACGAGCTCCGCCCGCCGGCGGCGCGCTGCACGCCGCGGCGGCATGGGCTTGCGGTCGACGGCGGCCCACGCCCCCGGCACCCGCCCGACGATGGGCGGCGCGGGCTGGGCGGCCGGGGCGTGGTAGTCGGACAGGTCGTGGTCGCCGGTGTCGCGGCCGGCGTAGGCGACCGCGCCGGCACCGAGACCGATCAGGGTCAGCATGGGCCAGGCTGTGGCCAGGTCGGACAGCATCAGGACTCCTGGGGCAGGTCGGGGTGGTCGGGCTGGAGCAGCGCGAGGACGAGCAGCGGAACGGTGGCCATCAGGACCGCCGAGGGGTGAGGGCGGGCCAGAGCAGCAGGTGGGCGCTGGCGAAGGTGAGGGCCAGCAGCGGGAGCACCACGTCGGCCGGGGTCATGCGGTCCACCCCCAGCAGCAGGGCGGGGCCATCGCGGCGACCAGGGCCTCCCACGCGGCAATCTCCCGCTCGTGCTGCAGGGCCTGCCGGGCCTCCACCTCGCGGTCGACCAGGCGGTGCGCCATCCCACGCGGCAGGGCCTCGATGCGTGCCCGCTCCACGGCCAGCTCGTCGTCGGTCATGACGGCGAGGTGGGCGGCGTAGTCCCGTAGCGCCTGGACGAGGTCCAGGGGCTGGACGTCGCGCAGCGCGGCCGTCACCGGGCCACCGCCGGGGCGGGCGCGGCGGGCCCCCTCGTACCCGCCGCGCCCAGCTGTGCCCCGACCGGCCCGGACTGATGAGTGCGCCGCTCGACGGTGTCGACGACGGGGCCGGTCGGGGAGTCGATACGCCCGGCGAGCGCCGGGTCGGTCAGGGGCAGCAGCGGCAGCAGCGGCTCGGCCATGCCGGCCAGCAGTGCCATCGCGCACGCCAGGCACGCGCACAGCGGCGGGTGCTCGTCGTCGGCGACGGCAGCGGCCGGGAACACCGGGGCCGTCATCGGCCCGCACCCGCCGGGACAACCTCGCCGCCCGCCACCGGCGGCCACTCCCGGGCGTGCAGCTCGGTCAGCGTGTTCGCCAGGTAGTGGTCCGGGTGGCCGAGCATCTCCCACTGGTTGAGGATGTGGAACGCCGACCGGCCGGCGTCCGGCTCGCAGGTGCGGCCGTCCAGCGCCGGGCAGTCCGCGTGCGCGCCGTCGGTGCCGTCCGGGACCGGCTGGTGGTAGGTGATGCAGTCCGGGTACAGCCGGACGCCGGCCTGGTCGCGGATCACGGTGGGGCGGTGGAAGTCGTCGGGCACGTGCACGGCGTGGATGGACACGGCGCCGCGGTCGTTGCCGACGACCCACCAGCGCTTGCTGTCGTGGTCGAAGGTGCGCATCTCCATGGCGATCACGCCCCGGCCTGCGCGTCGGCCGCCTCGGCCACCACCGCGCCGCTGTACGAGGTCAGCGCCTTCCAATCGGCGGACCGCTGGCGGCTCACGTAGTAGGACTTGAAGGGCAGCCCTTCGAACGCCCGCTCGGCGTCAGCGCTGCCCGCCTTCGTCACCATCTCGACGCCGAGCTGCTCGGCGATGCGGGCCACCTCGGCCTGCCCGGTCTCGTCGTCACCGGCCAGCACGCAGTGGCTGAAGTTGGGGTAGCGCGGCAGCGGCATGTCGGGGTGGGTCTCGTAGAAGTCGGCCAGGGCGCGAAGTCCGGCGACCAGGGCGTCGCGCTTGGTGTCGCGCTCGGTCGGGGCGGTAGTCTGCTGTGACATCGACCTGTCTCCTTGACGTTGGTGGGTCGGTACGCGCGGGTCGCCTTGCCAGAGGTGGCCCGCGTCTTGCTGTCCGGGTGGCCGGCCGGAGCCCTACGTCGCGGCCGGCCACCCGGGGCTGTCAGACCGCCGCGCGAGCGGCCAGCCGGTTCGCCTTGCGGCCGGCGCGGCGCTGCTGGCGCGCCGTCAGCCGCCCGGTGCCGTTCTGCCGGCGGTAGTTGTCCTCGCGCCGCTCGGCGGTCAGCGGCGACGCCGAGCTGCTGTGGGCGCTGGCCTGCGCGGCGGCGGCCGAGCTGCGGGCCCGGTTCGTGCGCAGGCCGTCCAGGAACGCGGCGAGCTGCGGGCCGAACACGGCGAAGCGGCCGGGTCCGGTGCTGCCGCCGCCGGTGGTGGTGGGGTGCGTCATGCTGCTGCCTTTCCTCGTGGCTGGATTTCGCGGGACTTGATGTACTCGTCTGCGACCGACTCGCGGACGCGGATCCGGGCCTTCTTCGCCCCGGGCGCCGCCAGGTCGACGAACGCCAGCTCGCCGGCCCAGATGGCCCGGTAGACGGTCTGCTTGTCGACGCCCCACAGCTCGGCGACCTCGACGACCGTCAGCAGCCGGATGCCCATGTCAGGCCGCCGGGTTGGCTGCGGTCGGCTCCGTCGTGACGGCGAACAGGTCGTCCAGCCCCGGCGGCTCGTGCCCGTACTCGGCGAGCTTGTCCGCGTGGCGCTTGAGCGCGGCGATGCTGCGGGCCATGAAGACCTCGCCGATCACGCCCTCGTTACACGCGCGGCGCACCTGCCGGACGGTCATGCCGATCTCGACGGCGATCTTCGTCAGCTCGTCGCAACCGATGAGCGCGAAGAGCTTCCGGTACCTCTCGACGTCGAGGCTGATGCCTGCCGTGTCCCGGACTGCTGGGACTTCCATGTCCGTACTCACGAGGGAGACGCTACTAGGACATGGACTACCTAGCAAGGTGCGTGACCAGGTAATTTCGGAGCGTCATTGCCTAGGACATGCATGTCCGCTAGGGTGGCGAACATGTCCGCCTCATACAGCCGACGCCGACGCGCCGTCGCAAAGCAGAGGGCCACGCGAACCGTCAACACTTCGCAGGCCACGCGCCAGAAGCGCCGCTTCCGCCGTCGCCCCGTCGGCCGCGCGATCAAGGCCGTCTTCCACACGACGCGGCTACTGCGACCGGACACGCGTGTCCGGTACGCTTCGGATGTGGCAGAGGGCAGCATCGACCGCGACGCATGGGCCAAGGTCGTCACCGGCCTGATCGCCCAGGAAACGGGCACCCCCGCCAAGCCGCAGGGCAACAAGAGCCGCTTCGCCGAGCTCGTCGGCGTCACCTACAAGACGGTGCTGCGCTGGACGCAGGGAGCGTCCGACGTCTCCGAGGACAGCGTCCGCCAGGTCGCCCGCGCCCTGCACATCTCGCCCCTGCTCCTGCTCGTCCAGGTCGGCTACTACACCGACGAGGACCTCGGCGCCGCCGCGTCCGTCGCCACGCCCGCCGGCATCGACAAGGACGACCCGGCGCTGCGCGTCATCCTCGAAGCCAACGTGCCGCCCCGCGTCCAGCAGCGCATGATCCAACGCCTGCAGGAGTTGCGCGCCCGCGAGGCTGAGCGCGAGGTCGACGAGGTGCGGTGGTGGATCGACCAGAGCCGAGGGGCATAGCCCGTGGCCTGGATTCGCCAGCTGCCCTCTGGACTGTGGGCGGCCACCGTCAGGCTGCCCAAGGGCAGCGACCCCGACCGGGTCACCGAGACGCACAAGCTCAAGGGCGCCGTCACCAAGTGGGCTGCCGACCTTGAAGCGGACATCCGCAAGGGCGACTGGATCGACCCGCGCGCCGGCAAGAAGACGGTGGGGGAGTGCTGGGAGCAGTGGGGCACCACCAGCCGCCGACTGGAGCAGGCGTCGCGCCGGCGCGACGAGTCGCACTGGCGGGTGCACGTCGCGCCGCGGTGGGCAAAGGTGCCCGTCGGGTCGATCCTGAAGCCGGACGTGACCGCGTGGGTGGTCGAGATGGAGAGCACCCACCAGGCGAGTTGCCGCCGGCGTGACACCTGCACCGGCTGCAAGGCGGCGGTCGGCGCCGCCACCATCGAGGGCGCAGTCGGGGTGCTGCGCGCGGTTCTGGACCTGGCCGTCGACGCGAAGTTGCTCCGCGACAACCCGGCCCGCGGCGTGAAGCGGCCGAAGCGCAACGCGCACGTCGACCGGGTCCTCGACCCGGCCGAGGAACAGCAGCTCGTCAACGCGCTCGACCGGCTCTTCCCCGGCCGGCCCGACGCGGGCCTGTTCGTGGAACTGGTCGCCGACACGGGGATGCGGTGGGAAGAGGCAGCGGCGATCCCGCCACAGATGGTCGACACCCGCAAGAACCGGATCAGCATCGCGTGGGTGATGGAGCGCGACGGCACGGCCCGGCCGTACGCGAAGAGCGCCGCCGGGAACCGGGCGGTGACGTACGGGGACCACCTGGCGGCGCGGATGAAGGCGGCGAAGATCGCGGCCCGGGAGGTCGTTGGGGTGTTCCCGAAGGACGACCCGGGCCGGCTCATCTTCACCAGCGAGAAGGGCGACGCGCTGCGCTACTCGAACTGGCACCGGCGGGTGTGGACGCCGGCGCTACGAGGGCTGCCGGAGCGGCCGAAGGTGAAGGGCCACGCCTACCGGCCGGCCCGGCCCGGCGCCGGCCTGGCCGACCCGCAGCCGACGCCGCACGACCTGCGGCACACGTTCGGCACGCGGCTGGCCGACGAGGGCGTGCCGCTGCACGACATCATGGCGCTGATGGGCCACGAGGACATCCGGTCGGCGCAGCGGTACCTGCACTCGCGGGAAGAGCGGTTCGACCGTGCGCGGCAGGCGATGGCGCGCGCTCGGGCCGCCAGTTCATGAGTCAGCCATGAGTCATGATCTTGATATGGCATGTTGAAAGCGCCTAATTCTGCCTACAACCGTTAGCCCATCCACGCAGGCCACGGCGCGTTTCGGCAGGTCAGCGCGATGCCCCGGCATTCATTCACACCGAAGAGGTCACTGGTTCGATCCCAGTATCGCCCACCATCGAAGTAACGCAGAAGAGCCACCCTCGGAAGAGGGTGGCTCTTGCTGATTCCATCGTCAGTTGTCGTTGGGCGTCAGCGGATCGTCAGCGAACGCCTCGCGGATGCGTTGATCCCGCCCGTCGGATCGGTGGGTGTAGAGGTTCAGGGTGGTCGACGGTTTCTCGTGGCCCATCACGGCCTGGACGTCGTTGACCGGGACGCCGCGCGACACCAGCTCGGTGGCGTACGAGTGCCGCAGGTCGTGAAAGCGCAGACCACCCGGCGCCATCTTCGCCACGTGCGCGACCGCTTCCCGCTCGGTGGTGAACTCCGCCGTCCACTCGACGCCCTCGGGGTCGAGCCAGGCCGCACGCCACTTGAAGTGCCCGAGCCGACTCACGTTCCCGAGCAGGCCGGCGCGGACGAGCGACGGCCGCCAGACCCGAGCGCGGAACAACGTCCGGCGTAGCGGACCGGCGGACGAGTTGGTGAAGACCTCGCCGCGGGGACCGGCGGGGAAGACGTCGCGATGGGCCGTCAGCAGTTCGACCGCGAAGTCTGGCACCGGGACGGTACGCCGAGACCTGCCCGCGACTTCGGATAGGGCTTGCTGGTGACCGTGCCGGCGACCTCGACGGCGACCCGGACGACCTCGGCCCTCTTCCTGTTCAGGTCGAGCGAATCCCAACCGAGCCCGGTGCACTCGCCCCAACGCAGCCCGGTACCGCCGGCAAACGCGACCAAGGCGCGATACCGGTCGGGCGCCGGTGACAGGCGAGATCGCCGCGGCGATGGACCTACCAGCCGGCACTGAGGTAGTGGTCCGACGCCGGCACCTCTACAACCATGAGACGGGCAAGCCCGAAGAGATCGGGGCGAGCTACATCCTGACCAGCATCGGCGGCGGGACCTATCTTGAAGAGCCCACGGTGGTGCCGAAAGCCCTGCTCCTGTGCATCGAAGAGCTGAGCGGCAAGCGGTACGCCACCGCTCGTGATCACTGGCTCTCCCGTCTTCCCACCGGCGAAGAAGCCTCAGCGTTGGAGCTGCCCACGGGGGCACCGGTCATGCAGGTTATCCACGTGGCCCGCGCCGAGGACGGAACCGTGCTGGAAGTCTCGGAATCGGTCTGGCCGGCAGACCGCATCGTCGTCATCGACGAGTACCCGGTAGAGCCGGAGCCCTCCGAACCCGACACGCCCTCCGAAGTCTGAGGTAGCCATGTCGCTTGTTGACCTTCCGCCTGGCACGCACGCTGCCCACGTTCGCAACCACTGGTGGTGGCGTCCCGGATGGCATGTCGGGAGGCGCTTCTACGCCTTCCACATCACGTTCGACAACCAACCCACCCTCTACGACCTGGCAACCGCGTACCGAACGGCCCTGGCAGAGAGGCCGAGCCTGACCCTCATTCCGGACCGGTGGCTGCACCTCACGATGCAGGGTGTTGGCTTCGCCGATGAACTCACACCCGATGTCGTCGGCAGGATCGCTGCGGAGGCCAGGTCCATGCTCGCGAGCGTTCCGGCCTTCGGCGTGGAGTTCGGACCGGTCGTTGTGGCGGACGAAGCGATTGTCATGCCTGCCGAGCCAGCGGAACCGATTCGCGAGCTACGCCGCCTGACCCGCCAGGCCATCGGCCGGGTGCTTGGTGAGGACCAGGTCGCCGAGGACGCGGACCGGTTTCGCCCTCACGTGGTGAGAGTGTGGGGATGGTCGGGTCCCAGTACCCGCAAGCGGTCGGCGAGTAGCTGCTCGTAGGCGGCGACGGCACCGTTAAGGTCGCCTGCCGTGCCCCGCCAGTCAGCGAGGTCGCCGCGGGTGGTGAGGGTGTCGGGGTGGTCGGGTCCCAGTACCCGCAAGCGGTCGGCGAGTAGCTGCTCGTAGGCGGCGACGGCACCGTTAAGGTCGCCTGCCGTGCCCCGCCAGTAGGCGAGGCTGCCGCGGGTGGTGAGGGTGTCGGGGTGGTCGGGTCCCAGTACCCGCAAGCGGTCGGCGAGTAGCTGCTCGTAGGCGGCGACGGCACCGTTAAGGT
>NZ_JBFABB010000092.1:28143-28724 GCF_040640035.1 Micromonospora sp. NPDC023633
CGCCTGCCGTGCCCCGCCAGTAGGCGAGGCTGCCGCGGGTGGTGAGGGTGCGGGGGTGATCGGGTTCCAGTACCCGCAGGTAGTCGGCGAGTAGCTGCTCGTAGGCGGCGACAGCACCGGCAGAGTCGTCCGCCATGCCCCGCCGGTGGGCGAGGTCGCCGTAGGCGGCCAAGGTGTCGGGGTGGTCGGGTCCCAGCACCCGCAGGCAGTTGGCGAATAGCTGCTCGGAGGCCGTCGCAGCCGTGTTGACCTGGCCGGTGTCACCGAGGCTTTGGACGGCGCGGAACAGGAGTGCATGGGCGTCGGGGTGCAGAAGGCGGTCACCGCTGCTGGCGTGCAAGGCGGAGGTGTTCGCGCGCAAGGCTTGGGTGTATTCGGGATCATGGCCGGCGTCAGACCATAGGGCGAGAAGAGCGTCGGCGGCAGTGCGCGCCGCTCTGTTAAGTCGTTCATTGTCGAGGCGATCACGAGTGGCACGCTGGACTAACGACCTCGTGCACGGTTGGGTGAGACATCGCCTGCGGCGAAGAACTGCTTTCACCGGGTGTGGGGTCTGGCTGGTAGGGCCTTGAGTGGCCGGG